>NZ_MCTY01000165.1:0-133909 GCF_002873635.1 Shewanella sp. 10N.286.52.B9 | reverse complement strand
ATTTTAAGATGTTAAATATTATATATCTCAGATAATAAACGCTGAAATTAGCCTATTATTCGCTTATACTCAGTTTTCGTTTTGCTGAGGAAATATGCATGAAACAACATAGTACAAATGGATTTACCTTAATTGAAATGATAGTAACAGTGGTTATTGTCATGATATTAGCCGCTGTGGCAGTGCCATCATTTAATTATGTCTACGAAACTACCCGTACAAATTCATCCATAAGCAGCATAGAATCATCTTTATCATTTGCTCGCAATCAAGCTGTAAGCTTTGGCCGTGTAGTTAGCGTATGCCCTGGAGATGGAACTGGTTGTTCAGACAACTGGATTAGTGGCTTTAATATTTTTATTGATGATGATGAAAATGGCGTCGTAGATAACAATACAGACATATTAAGATTTGTAGACGCTTTTAATAGTCGTGATTTTATAAAAGCCTCTTCTGAAATAATTACTTTTGGTGCAGATGGTTTATTAATACCAAGCTCTTCAAAAAATATTATCTATTGCCCTAAATCAGCAGACAGCGAAAACTCTAAACAAATTTTAATTAGTGCTTCTGGCAGAATAAAAACAATAACAACTGGTGTTAATTGCAACTAAAAAATGAAAAAAGGAGCTCGCAATAATTAATTGGGAGCTCCATTAATATTCTATTATCAATACTTTAATGAGACCAACACTCACTTGGTGTTTTCACACCGTCAGAAGTGACTTCAATCGTTCCACATTCACTATCACGCGTTGCTTGCGCACCTAAAGCTGTAGCTTTAAGTACAAACTTAGTTACGTTACCAGTGGTAGCATCAATTGAATAAAGCCCATTGTCAACAATGTATGGATCATCATCCATCCCTAAACGCTTCATATTCTTTGTGAACGTTTTATGGTCTAAATAATACTGCTCTTGCCTGTTAGCAATATTCATTAAGCCTGATAAAGCATCTGCTCTAGCACCTTTCGATACAAACCCTACATACGAAGGGTAAGCGATTGAAGCTAAGACACCAATAATTACAACGGTGATCATTACCTCAATTAATGTAAAGCCATTCTTCTTGTTTCTCTTAGACATTTTTAATTCTCATTCTGATGGTAATAAATACGATTAACACCTAAACCTCCACCAACGCAGCTATCATCACCTTCAGCGCAGCCGTCATCACCAAGAACATCATTTTTAATCATATCATTTGCTGCATCACCAATGCCTATTAAGTACATGTAACTATCTGAGTCACCATTGTGTGGAACAACAAGCGTCGGTGTATCTGGAACCTGCTCACCCATTACAAAGTAGTCTTCAGAATGGCTGTAAGTTCTCGCACCTTTGTGGAGGTCAAATCCGTAAAGCCTCCCCTGCCCAGGCACTAAACAAGCATTCTCACTAGCACCAGTTTCAGGCACATAAGAAGTAAAAAATACTCTCCCTGAAACTATGGTCGCTGCTGACAGAGACTTCTCCCCTTCATCACTAAAATTGTAATACCAACCACGTTTAGAACCAAAAGTAATTAACTCAGTATCTGATGCAGGTGATTCAGATGTGACATTATACAAATCAGTTATATCAAGGGCATCGGGTGTCGTATTACCCGCAGCTGCACTATATGATTTAGTGACTATATTTCTATCTTGCAAAGTAAAAAATCGGTCATTTCTACTTTTATCTAAAGGGTGTGCTCTATGACCACTACCAATAACAACGGCATCATAAGGGATATTTTGATGTGTGATTGTGGTTGTGGTGCCATCGTTATATTCATGGGTACTACCGAAAGCAGTTTGGGCAATCACAGGGGCAGAAAAAAAGCGTAGGTCGGTAGATATTGATTCACCACCTAAACTTGCAAACTTAAATGCACTCCAAGGGTTGTCGCTATCCGTAGGTAAACCCGGCATATCAATTCGCCAAACATTAGCTCCTGTATCGGTCGCATATATTCTGTCAGTTAACTGATCATTGTTACTGTCAAGTATAGCGACTTTGTTAGGTATACTATCAGTAAGACTTGGCATTGATGTATCACTACCTGCTAAACCAAAACTATGTACTTTAGTCCCTTGATCCGCATCAATAATATATACGCCAGCACCTGAACCCGTTGCCGCTATATCATTACCACCAACTCCTGCACCATCTTTAGTACCAGGGTTATAACCCGCGCCGATAATCAATACCGGTGAAGCCGTTGCTGATGTGACGGCAGCAGCAGGCCAACCAGGTACTTTGGTTATCACTGCGTCTGACCAACTTTGACCCAATGCGGGGAAATCAGTGCTGTTCTTGACCCATTTCAACGTTGGTGAATCTGGGATGGTAATATCCAAAGCATAATAAGAAGAACCACCTCGACGCATACCAACAAAAATCCATGCTTTTGAAATTATACCGGCTGAATTTCGCTCGATATAAGGCACGGGTGTGCCATCCATCCCATATATAGAATGTATCCCTGTCTTAGGGTTATCCATTAGTGATTTAAGATTAGGTAATAATTCATGCGGTATGAAGGCCCAAGACTCTGAAACCGTATTGGTAGTGGTGGTAATCTCATTTTCTATTGTTGTCACATCGTAATCTTTGAACATATGCAGGAAACCATGGTTTGTCCCCATTATTATTCTTATGTCCGGTGTGTCAGTAGTGCCATAATTTATCACTAAAGGCCTTGAATGCAATGGATCGCCTATTATATCTTGTCTTACATTCGGTGCAGTGGTTAAACCATATTCCTCACTATCAACGTTTAACCCTAAAGCCCAGTTAATGGTTTTGTCGATACTCGCAACGTCTACATTTAAATGACTCGCTAACCCATCATCATCCAAACTGCCAAGCCGTTTTGCTGAACTGCTGGTTAGAGCAACCAATGCTCCCGAAGCCCCCGTGTTAACTAATACCTTACGGCTGGCAATATCATTTTCATAGATAGATCTTAATTCAGAGGCTACGCCACCATGATTAACATTATAGCCTTCATAGCCATCAACTAAACAATCAGCTGCATCTACCCATAGCGAACAGGCATCTTCAGCTATTCGACCAGTACTATCAAACGCTGCACTATCGTTTTGGTCTAGTACTTCCCCATTTGCATTGACTTTAAACTTTTTTAGATTACCAGACCATCTTGGCCCTTCTCCAGGTAGAAACATGGCAAAATAAGCGGCATCTCCAGTTTGAGTTTTATCCAGAACAACAGAAGGAGAGGTAAAGCTTGAACTGTCCAGCGTTATCGCTTCAATCGCATCAATCAATGAGGCCTGCAACGCAGTAGGATTTGTTGCATAATAAAATTTACCATCGCCATAAGCTGGTGATGCGACAGCTTCTAATAAATCGATAGCCCCTGTTACACCTGTGCTAAAGCCAATGGTATAAGTATTCACCACTTGAGTCCCGTCAGCATAAGGATTAACATCATTTTTTGCTAAATAGCCCGCCAATGGTGCCATTAAACTAACGGTACCATTCACTGTAACGGCGCCAGTAACACTAGCTGCATTAGTCGTGCTAGGCAGACCGAGAAGGGCTATTATTTTACTATTTTGATGAGTATCTCTCGACGGTCCACCATCAGTAATATAGATAATCGATGCATTTGAGCCACATTTTTTGCCTACAAATGGGCTTAAATAAGTCCCTGCTGGAGATTCTGCGTTGAGATCATATGAGGGGTTAGATGTCGAACCAGATGTCTTGTGGCCATTATCGACTTGCTTACCGTTAAGGTATAAATACGCTTCATATAAAGTTTCACATAAGGGAGTAGCATTTTGATTAATTGAGATAGTCGAATCAACAGTGGACACCAAACTTTTTTTGTTGGTGATATTGCCCGTTTTGATTGTCGAGATAACTCTACCGCCACCATCACTGTCGCCGTTGTTGTCACTGCTGTTAGTGTCATTATTCTTGTTAAAGATCATCAGGCCGATATCAACACCTGGGGTATTAACAATAACCTCTTCTAATACCCGCTTGGCAACATCCATCCGCTCAGTGTCTTCTCTCTCCGGTGGATTATGAAACCAATCGACGTATTGCTCAGTAAATACTGTGATCGGTTGCCCTAAGCCAAAACTGGTTAATTTTGCATTGGCTAAAGCATTGGCATCATTACTATAAGAGCTAGCGAGTCCATCCACAGGAAAACCAGCTGATGCTCCGTTGTTGCCACTATCTGCGATTGAAATATCCTCATAACAATCTACTTCAGTAATACTGCTTCCATCATTTACCGGGATTGATTCCCATGAAATACCTTGGTAGGTTCTAAAATAACCAGTATAAATACCATACTTGTTAATAAATTGAGTAGAAGAATGACATTTGTTTTTGCCATACGTGAAGTATTGCTGACTGCCAATTTCAGGCACATCATTTGAGCGTTTAGAGTAATAAAGCTTAGTGCTACTGCTCACTGTAGGTTGCACCAAAAATGGCACCTCATTCATTTCGCCATAACCAGGGTTCCCCCCCATACTTCCTGATGTATCGAGGATGATTAACACTTGCGGGTTGTCATCACTTCGAATCGATGATTCTAATACGTATAGCTCAGTATCATCCGCAACACTATTGGTAATTAAACCCATGCCGACAAAACCTAAAGCTATCGTAGTTAATTTAGTAAACATGGTTATCTCCCAGTCGTTCTATTTACTTCTTGTTCGATCCCAGAAGTTACAGTCAATTCACCATATCCACTTCGACCAAATGTGACAGCGCTAGATACTTCAAATCTTCTGCAACCAATTAAATGGACCGCATTTGCTTTTTCAGTTCTTTGACAATCAACCTCAATTCCAGGGTTATTTTCTGGCATTAATTTGATCTCCTGTTCTCCATCCATTTCAGTAACATCGTCATTAACTGTTCTATAAGTAAAATCATGCTTAACACTATCTGCAATGACTATATTAAGCCCACCCTGAGCTTGAGACAAAGCCGCTAAACGATCGCTTCCTGCTCCTGCCATTCTTAAAGATTGACTTGAATTGACCGCGAGTGCGACACCAATAATAGTCATAACAATAAGGACGACTAATGAAAAGAACAGTACTATCCCTTGTTGATTTTTGTAAGATTGAATCATACTAGCTCCTTTTATTTAATTTCTGATCAATACAGGATTATCAAGCACAACGGTGGTCATCATCACTTTTCGACGATATTTGTCATTTGTTGCCGGAATAGCTTTATCACCAAGCTGATAAACGATTTCATTTTCATAACTATTATCTTCTTGTATCGAGCGTACAAGTACATAGATTTTAATGGCCACTAAACGTTGAAACCCTTGATTGTCCCACATCATGGTAGAAACTTGATTCGCAGGCATAAATGAGTCCGGTGTTGAATCGCCATCATCATCAAAACCGTACAAGAATCTAACATTCTCTATACCTTCAACTAATTGATCTTCATTGTTCATTCCATTTGAAAGATTAAGTGTTCTGCGGCTTAGAATTGGAATGCCAGCATCATCTTTTATAAAATAAACACGATGCTGGAACTCCCAGATTCGACTATTCAATTTATTTGGAGCGATTACATCATCACCTTTAAAAAATTCAATTTCATTTGAAGCTACTGATGCATAATATCGATTGTCATCTAAATCAGCTTCAAGAGTCGCTGAACCAATTAGGCGTTTGATTTGAATCACATCTGTATTATTAATTGGGCTAATACTGGCTGAACAATTCAATACACGATTACTTATACCCTGCTCATAACCCCATAGACGCCTAAAATGAGATGGAACATTATTTGGAAAAGTCGCGTTATTGAGCCCACCACCGATACAGTCACTTGAAATAGGGTCATCAGTAATGGAAGTACTGAAAGATGTATTAGTGCCCAATATTAAATCTGTACCTGTTATATCGCCAAAAAAACCTAATTGGCTTATATCACGCTCCATTAAGGCTAGCGCTATACGACCATTTTCTTGTAACTGGTTAAATTGACTTGTCGTGGTCACATTACTTGAAGACATATTAAACATTGAGAATAAACCAGCTGATATAAATAAACTAATCAACATAGCAACCATCAGTTCAACGAGTGACATGCCCTTTTGCTTTAATAAGTATTTACTATTCATCAATACAACCTAAAATATTGCTGTTTTAACTTCAAAAATTCTTTTTTTATTAGTCTTATTACCACAGCCCTTGACCTCATCAGAATAGCCCTCTTCAAACCCTGAGGACTTTCTGACTCCTTTCCAGGTAATAACAACGACTACTTCTTGTGGCTTCACAAAAATACAACTCTCAACGGATGGCAAGCCACCAACGTTAGAACCGCTTTCTTTTTCACTTTCACCAATAAAAGAAGCCTGCCATTCATATACATCCCAAAGTTGTAGCTCGCCTGGTGTACACAATGTTGCCCCTGTACAAGATTTACTGGGGGCAGTTAATGAAGTTCCAGTATATTTAGTTCCCGTAGCAGAACCATAAGCAACTAACTCGCTAGCATTCAATCGCATTCGGTTTATAATATCGTTGGCGTAGTAAGAAGCTTGGGTTTGCTGAAAGGACTCAAAGCTACCTCTTTTGGCAACAATATGAAGATTAAAAATCCCAATTAACCCTACAGTCAGAATCACCAGAGAAACCATAACTTCTATTAAAGAAAATCCATTCCTTTTAACAGGCATGAGTGTCAAATCTCCATTATTTGCCAATACATTGACGAATGTTAAATCACTATCTTTTTATAAATCCATCACTTAGCGGTTAATAATATCTGTTTACCTACACTTGAGCAAGATGTAACCGAAAGGTGTCTAGTTGTTTGCCAAATATAAGTAAATCGTTAACTTAGACTGTTTCAAGAGTATAGTCTATTAGTTGCAGATATAAAAAAACCGTAAATCTTTACAGACTTACGGTTTTTAATTTTTTAGTGAGTTTGTGCGTTTATTAAGTGCTAGCGTAATTCCGCGGGAACAGCGAAGACAGTATCTTCTTTGCGCCCTTCAACCTCAGTTATTACCGATGGTTCGAATTTAGCTATCGCGTCAACAACTTGTTGAACCAGCACTTCAGGCGCCGAAGCCCCCGCTGTGACTGCTACTTTTTTTACATCTTTAAACCAAGCTTCATCAACATCGGCAGCGGTATCCACTAAATAAGCTTCTGTACCAGTTTTCTCAGCGAGTTCACGCAGTCGATTGGAGTTAGAGCTATTTTTTGAGCCTACAACAATCATTAAGTCTGCATCTGATGACATATTGCGCACTGCATCTTGACGATTTTGAGTGGCATAACAAATATCATCTTTACGCGGCCCTTCAATGGAAGGAAAACGTTGTTGCAAGGCCGCAATAATATCTAGCGTGTCATCAACTGATAATGTGGTCTGCGTGACGAAACATAGGTTATCTGGGTTATTAACCTTTAAAGACGCTACATCTTCCGGGGATTCAATCAAATAAACCCCACCTTCAGTGTTGTCGTATTGACCCATAGTGCCTTCAACCTCTGGATGGCCTTCATGGCCAATCAGAATACACTCCACGCCTTTACGGCTTGCACGAGTAACTTGAAGATGCACTTTAGTGACCAAAGGACACGTGGCATCAAATACTTTTAAACCACGCACTTTTGCTTCTTTGCGAACAGCCTGAGAAACACCATGAGCACTAAAAATCACAATACTGTTATCAGGCACTTGCTCTAACTCATCAACAAATATAGCGCCGCGGTCTTTTAGGTTTTGTACCACGTAACGGTTATGTACGACTTCATGGCGGACATAAATCGGTGGTTCAAATAACTCTAAAGCACGTTCGACAATGCTAATCGCCCGATCAACACCAGCACAAAAACCGCGCGGATTTGCCAGTAAGATGTTCAGTTCTGGCGATGTAGGATCAACTTTAAGCATTTTAAAGTACCTCTACCACTTCAAGTTCGAAAGTTAATTTCTGACCAGCTAGAGGATGATTCAAGTCTATAGTCACTGAATCACCAGCAACTTCGCGAACCATACCTGGGATTTCACTGCCGCCTGGACCACCGAAACTAACAATGACACCAGGTTCTAATGCCATATCAGCAGGGAATTTACTTCTGTCCATATGATGCACAGCATCCGGATTAGACTCACCAAAAGTATCAATCGCATCTAAGGTAAAGCTGTGCTTATCACCTTTATTCAGGCTTGAAATTTCTGATTCAAATGCAGGGCTTAAGCTCTCATCACCAACATTAAAACGCGCTGGTTTTCCTGATGCTTTGGTGCTTTCTGCCGTTGAGCCATCTTCTAAAATGATATTCATATGACACACTATGGAACGTGCAAGTTGTTGCTCAGACAAAATAGACTCCCTAACTTTCTGCCGCTTGGGTTTCGGGTTTAAACGCTTCCCAAATAATCAATGCTGCACCGATAAAAATAGCTGAATCAGCAATATTAAATGCTGGATAGTGGCTGGTTTTCCAATAGAAATCGATAAAGTCCACTACGTAACCATGCATTAAACGATCAACTAAATTACCAATGGCGCCACCAATAATGAGCGTATACGCAAGGTTGGTGCGCCACAGCGACGCTGACTGTTTACGCAGCCATATCGTCAGCAGTGTGCTAAAACCAACGGCTATGATGGTAAAAAACCACCTCTGCCAGCCACCGGCTTCACTTAAAAAGCTAAACGCGGCGCCGTAATTACGCACATAGGTGAAATTAAAAATAGGTAACAGCTGTATTGATTCAGACAGCTCAAAATTGGCTAACACCCATTGCTTAGATAGCTGATCGGCAATAAATACCAATACAGCTACCCAATACCAACGAATGCCGCTTTCTTTCCATGTTAGTGGCATCAAGCAAGTCCTTTATGCAAAGTCGCGATGTTCGCCATCGCCTTCGATGTTAGTTACGCAGCGGCCACATAATGTCGCATGAGACTCGACAATGCCAACATCTTCGCTGTAGTGCCAGCAACGCTCACACTTCTGGGCTTCACTTGCTGCAACAACAAGCTTTAATGCAGCAAGCTCTGTTTCAATTGCATCAGCTGGCGCATCACTTAATGGGGCAACAATCGCTTTAGATGTTAACAATACAAAACGTAGCTCATCATTCACTTGAGCCAGTTTTGCCGCTAACTCTTCATCAGCATATAAAGTCGCTTCAGCTTGCAGTGAGCCACCAATACGCTTATCACGACGGGCTTGCTCTAATACTTTATTGACTTCGTTACGAACAGCTAAAAGTTGCTGCCAGTATTCATCATTTAAATCGTCAGCTAAGGTCACTGACTCTAGGCCTTGGTACCATTCTTGAGTAAACACGTATTGCTCACGTTCACCAGGAAGTAGCTGCCAGATTTCATCAGCGGTAAAGCTTAAGATTGGTGCAATCCAACGTACCATTGCTTCAGCAATATGGTATAAAGCAGTTTGGCAACTACGACGAGCGTGACCATCTGATTTAGCAGTATACTGGCGATCTTTAATGATATCTAAGTAGAAGCTACCAAGCTCAACAGAACAGAACTGCATTAGTTTTTGGGTCACTAAGTGGAAATTATATTGCTCGTAAGCTTCAATGATTTCTTCTTGTAGTGCTGCAGCGCGGCGTACTGCCCAGCGATCCAGTGACACCATATCTTCAGTAGCAATCATATCCGTTTCTGGATTAAAGCCACTTAAGTTAGCAAGTAAAAAGCGCGCGGTGTTACGAATACGGCGATATGAATCAGCGCTGCGATTTAAGATTTCATCAGAAACCGTCATCTCACCACTGTAATCAGTTGCTGCAACCCATAAGCGTAAGATGTCAGCGCCAAGCTTATTAATAACTTGTAGCGGTGCAATCACGTTACCTACTGATTTAGACATCTTACGGCCTTTACCATCAACGGTGAAACCGTGTGTTAGTACTTGCTTGTAAGGTGCTTTACCATTCATTGCCGTTGAAATCATCAATGAAGACATGAACCAGCCGCGATGCTGATCGCTACCTTCAAGGTATAAGTCAATCTCGTGGCCTTGGAATTCAGGGCGTGATGCAACAACTGATGAGAAAGTAGAACCTGAGTCATACCAAACATCTAAAGTATCAGTCACTTTACGGTATTGATCGGCTTCATCGCCAATCAGTTCACTGATCTCAAGATCCCACCAAGCTTGAATACCTTGTTGCTCGATACGGTGCGCAACGCGCTCCATGATAGAAACGCTATCAGGGTGTAATTCTTCAGTTTCACGGTTAACTAATAACGTGATTGGTACGCCCCAGGTACGTTGGCGTGAAATACACCAGTCAGGACGGTTCTCAACCATTTTTTCAATACGGCTTTGGCCCCAGTCAGGGATCCACTGCGTTTGTTCAATTTCAGATAACGCCTGCTTACGCAAGCCATGGTTATCCATTGAGATAAACCATTGTGGCGTTGCACGGAAGATAATGGGCGTTTTGTGTCTCCAGCAATGTGGGTAGCTGTGACGATATGCCACATGACACAACAGCTGGCCTTTCTCTTCTAATAAATCAACAACACTCTTATTGGCTTTGAATACGTGTTGACCAGCAAAAAACTCAGTGTCAGCTTTATAGACACCATTGTCACCAACAGGGTTTGCGACTTCTAAGCCGTACTTTTGACCAACCACGAAATCGTCTTGACCATGACCTGGTGCAGTATGAACTACGCCAGTACCAGCTTCAGTTGTTACGTGGTCACCAAGAATGGCAGGCACATCAAATGCAGAAAGAGGATGCTTGAAACGCATTAGCTCAAGCTCAGCGCCTTTTGTAGTACCGATAACCTGATGTGACTCAGCTTCAAAGCGGGTTAAACAGCCTTCAACTAGCACTTCAGCTAAAATAACGGTTTTAGTTACGCCATCTTTAACGAGCTCAACTAGGCTGTAATCAAGCTCTGGGCTTAATGATAATGCACGGTTAGCAGGGATAGTCCAAGGTGTCGTGGTCCAAATAACCGCTGAAACCGTGTTTGTGTAACCTTCAACGCCAAATTTCGCTGCAACCGCTGCGCTATCAACGGCATTAAATGCCACATCAATAGCGGGTGAGGTTTTATCTTCGTATTCAACTTCTGCTTCTGCTAACGCTGAACCACAGTCAGTACACCAATGAACAGGTTTAACACCTTTGTGCAGGTGACCGCTTTCAATCACTTTAGATAAAGAACGTACGATGTTAGCTTCAGTGCTGTAATCCATGGTTAAGTAAGGATTATGCCAATCACCAAATACACCTAAACGAATAAAGTCTTCACGTTGACCGTCAACTTGCTTAGCGGCGTATTTACGGCATTCTTCGCGAAAATCAGCAGCTGAAATCTTTTGACCTGGTTTGCCAACTTTTTTCTCTACCATTAATTCAATTGGTAAGCCGTGACAATCCCATCCAGGAATATAAGGCGCATCAAAACCTGCCATTGTTTTAGACTTAACAATGATATCTTTTAATATTTTGTTTACCGAGTGACCAATATGGATATTGCCATTCGCATACGGGGGGCCGTCATGCAAAATAAACGGTTTGCGACCAATTCGACTGTCACGAATTTTTTGATAAAGTTCGTCTTGAGTCCAACGGTCTAACATAGCTGGCTCACGATTAGCCAGATTACCGCGCATCGGAAAATCGGTTTCCGGCAAATTCAAAGTAGATTTATAGTCGGTCATTGATCCTATACCATTATTTGGGCTGATTAATCTCAACCTGCATCATTGCTAAATAAAGCTTTTGCTTCATTTACATCATTCAAAATTTGTTTTTTTAACGCATCCAGTGACTCGAACGGATGTTCATCACGGATTTTTGCCACTAATTCAACTTCCACTCTTTTACCGTATAAGTCACCAGAGTAGTCGAATAAGTGCACTTCTAATTGACAGACTTGCCCTTCAACAGTTGGCCTAAAACCAACATTAGCAACGCCTTCATAAATATCACTGCCATCCCAATACATTTTTACCGCAAACACCCCTCTAACAGGTGATACTTTGCGCTTTAATGCAATGTTGGCAGTTGGAAAACCAATGGTTCGCCCAATTTTTTGGCCGTGGGCCACTTTACCTGACAGTAACACTGGGTGCCCGAGTAAACGCCTTGCTTGCTCTAAGTTCCCTAATGCTAACTGCTCACGAACCGCAGTGGAGCTCACTCTGGTAGAACCTAAGATAAAGCTTTGGGTACTGACCACAGTAAAACCGAACTTTTTACCCGCTTCAAGTAACATATCAAAGGTGCCAGTTCTGTTTTTACCAAAACAAAAATCATCACCAACCACTAGATACTTCACCCCTAATTTATTGACTAATAAATCTTCAATAAATTGCTCTGCCGGTTGATTAGCAAAACGAGTATTAAAATTAGCACACAGAAGACGATCAATATTGAGCTCTTCTAGCAAACTAATTTTATCTCTTAATAAGCTAATTCTTGCAGGGGCATCTTGTTGGCGAAATAACTCTTGCGGTTGTGGCTCAAAGGTCATTACTACAGCAGGTAGCTGAAAGTGTTTAGCTTTATTAACTAAATTATTAATCACTTGCGCATGACCACGATGCACACCATCAAAGTTACCAATAGTGAGCACGCATCCATTATGCGAAGGTAAAATATTATGTATACCGCGAATTAGTTCCATTACGCCAAACAACTGCTACTGTAAATCGGCTGATTATATACTAGATAGAATGGATAATCAGCATTCATGATCGACGTTTCATTGTCCAAGGCTTTAGCCCCATTAGCACTAAGCTGAATAAATAGGCTAATGCACCTAATATGATGAGTTTTAACAGGCTGTAAACCTTAACTTGCATTGCCATATCTAACCACATTTGCTGCTCTGGTAATAAGTAAACTAATAGCGCTGCCATCACGAGTGTCGCAATGACCACTTTAGCGAAAAATACCATGGTTGAACGATTGACTTTATAGACACCAGCTAGGTGTAAGCCTCGATATAACAGGCCGGCATTAAGAAAGGCTGACATAGAAGTGGCAATTGCAAGTCCTACGTAGCCAAATGGAATGGCAAAAATGATATTGAACACCATATTGCTTACCATGGCGATAATACCGAATTTAACTGGGGTTTTAGTATCTTGGCGTGAGTAATACCCCGGCGCCAATACTTTAATCATCATAAAACTCAGTAAGCCACAACCATAAGCCACTAAACTGTACGATGCCATCTCAACATCAGATACTGTAAATGCGCCGCGCATAAAAAGCACCATTAACATCGGCTGAGCAAGAATGATTAATCCCAGCATGGCTGGCATGCCCAATAATAAAATGGCTCTTACTCCCCAGTCCATAGTGTCACTAAAACCACTGCCTTTATCATCAATATGCTTTCTAGATAAAGCTGGCAAAATAACCGTCGCAATGGCAATACCAAACAATCCTAAAGGGAACTCAAGTAAGCGGTCTGAGTAGTAAAGCCAACTAATAGAGCCTGTCATTAAAAAACTGGCAATAAAGGTATCGAACAGTAAATTGATTTGCGAAACAGAAACGCCAAATAATGCAGGGATCATTAAGGTTCTGATTTTCACGACCCCACTGTGGTTCCAGCCCCATGACGGTTCTACTAAGGCATTTTCACGTAGTAAAAACGGAATTTGAAACAAAAACTGCACTAAACCACCAAAAAACACCCCTAAAGCTAAAGCGATTTCAGGTTGTTCCATCTTGGGGGCAAACACTAAAGCGGCAATAATAATGGTAATATTCAAAAATACCGGCGTAAAGGCAGAAACTGCAAACTTACCGCGGGTATTTAATATTGAGCCAGCCAGTGCGGTTAAGGTAATAAACCATAAATAAGGGAAGGTAATTTTGAGCATCATAGAGGCAAGTTCAAACTTTGCCGCATCCGGCCCATCGTTCATCCAATCATAAAACCAGCCACCAGCAAATAATGCAGCAAGTATCGGTGAGCCGATAACACCAATTAAGGTTACAACGCTCACTATGCCGCCCAAAGTACCGGCCACTTTACCTATAAGCTCACGGGTTTCAGCTGGGGTTTTGTTTTGTTGGTATTCTGTCAACACCGGCACGAATGCCTGTGCGAAAGCACCTTCAGCAAATAATCGACGTAAAAAATTGGGAATTTTATTGGCAAAGATAAACACATCGGCACTACTACCTGCACCCATTAAGTTGGCAATGACTACATCTCTAACCAAGCCAAGCACCCGAGATATCAAGGTCATAACACTGACGATAGCACCTGATTTTAATAACGATTTACTCAAGCATCACTCCAAAGCCGCACACAAGCGTTTAAATTAAGTCTGATATATCTCAAATTTTCGATTCTAATGCTGTCTATGGGGTATAAGAACTGATAGAATTGCGCCACATCTTACACGAGTTGGGTTGAAGATAACCGAGCCAGGTAGTTTTATTTGTCTTTTCGACGTTATTTCTATCATATTCATTGACAAAATGAATAAAAGCAGGCATATTCCTCGCCCTCAAAGTATTAAACCCAGTTTTAGGAGTTGCACCTTGGCTAATAGCAAGTCTGCAAAGAAGCGCGCGCTTCAGTCTGAAAAACGTCGTCAGCATAACGCTAGTCGTCGTTCAATGTTACGTACATACGTTAAAAGAGTTATCGCTGCTATCCAGAGCGGTGACCACAAAGCGGCTACCGAAGCATTCGCAGCAGCACAACCAATTGTTGACCGTATGGCGACTAAAGGCCTTATTCACAAGAATAAAGCTGCTCGTCAAAAGGCACGTATAAACGCAAAAATCAAAGCACTAGCTGCTTAATTTTAGCGATTTATATTACAAAAACCGACTTAGGTCGGTTTTTTTATACCTGCAATAAAATAACTCACAAAAAATACTCTCTCCACTTGCCCTGCCTTCAAGCTTTTACGGACATTTTTGCGCTAAATATCAAATCCATATTTAAGACATAAAAAAACGCCTTAACTCGATCTTACTGTCATCAGTAGCAAGATATTGTTAAGACGTTATAGGTATCAAAATTATTGCCATTAATGGCAGTATAAATTATCCAATACTTTTATTAGCTCACGAACTTCATCACTTTTAAGTGAATAAAACACAGTTTGCGCTTCTTTACGTGTACAAACGAGATTGTCTTTTCTCAGCCAAGCTAAATGCTGCGATAACGCAGATTGGCTTAGACCTAGTTTTTTATTCATCTCACCGACACACATTTCGCCTTCATTCAGCAAATGGCACAAAATAAATAAACGGCGTTCATTTGCCAGTGCCTTTAGCATTACCACAGCATGATCTGCTCGCTGCTGCATCATTTCTATATTCATCACGCGTTAGCTCTCCTTAATCATCACTGAGACTAATATAGCCTTCCCTAACAAATCGGGCAGCGACATGAAGCACACTTTTTGGTAGATTGTTTTTAAAAATGAGACTTAGCTAATAAAAATGAAGGAAACTCATGAAAAACTATAAGAAATCAATTTTTACAGGGATAGTTTTAGCCGCTATATCAGGCTGTCAAAGCCAGACAAATGATACCCAAGTAACACAATTACCACAGTCTGCTAACGATGTAATTAGCCAGCAACTAGCCACAAAGGCGTTATCTTCTACTTTAGGTTATGACATTGTTGAATCATTGACAGTGGAAGTCGGCCCTCGACTCGCCGGTTCCGAGAAAGATCTCATCGCAGTCGAATGGGCGATGAATAAACTCAAAAGCTTAGGTTTTGATAAGGTCTATAAGGAATCTGTCCAAGTCCCAGCTTGGTCACGAGGCCATGCTCAGGCATCAATCGTCTCACCGTTTGAGCAACCGCTGGTCATTAGCGCTCTAGGTGGCAGCGTGGCAACGCCTGAGTCAGGTTTACAAGCCCAGATAGTGCGCTTTGACACCCTTGCTGCACTACAAGTCGCCGATCCAGCATTAGTCGAAGGCAAAATTGTCTTTATTGATCATAAAACCGAGCGCCATATTAGTGGTAAAGGCTATGGTCAGTCTGTTGGCGGCCGCTCAAGAGGCGCGGTTGCTGCAGCAGAAAAAGGCGCTGTCGCTGTGGTCATTCGCTCAATAGGTACCGATCATGACCGCATGGCCCATACCGGCATGATGCGTTACAAAGATGGAGTGGCAAAAATTCCAGCTGCTGCATTGTCTGCACCAGATGCTGATATGATTAATGCCATGTTAAAAAGAGATAAGAACATCAGCTTATCACTTAACCTATCTTCAAAGAATTTAGGGGTCGCAACATCCTACAATGTTATTGCCGAGGTAACTGGCAGTAGTAAGGCTGAAGAAGTGGTGCTGATTGGCGCTCACCTTGACTCTTGGGATGAAGGCACGGGTGCAATTGATGATGGTGCAGGCGTTGCGATTGTGACTGCAGCGGCGAAATTGATTCAAGATTTACCTCAAAAACCAGCGAGAACCATTCGAGTGGTATTATATGCCGCAGAAGAAGTGGGATTAGTTGGCGGTAAGGCTTATGCAAAGCAACATGCTGACGAGCTGGTTAATCATTATATTGCCGCAGAATCTGATTTTGGCGCAGGCAAGATTTACCAAATTGATTTCAACGTTAATCCACACGTATTTGAGCAAGTTAAAACTGAGCACAGTTCAATGACTATCAACGGGGTTAAGTTAGGGAACAATAACGCTTCTGGTGGCCCTGACGTGTCTATGATGCCCTCTCTAGGTGTCCCTGTGGCGTCCCTTCGACAAGATGGTACTGATTACTTTGATTATCACCACACCCCTAACGACACTTTAGATAAAATCGACCCTACCGCATTAGCGCAAAATGTCGCTGCTTATGCGCAATTTGCTTATATCATGGCGCAATCAGAACTTAACTTACGCCCATTAGCTAAAAAGGCCGATAAGAAATAATCTATCAGCCTTTTATCGCAAAAAAGCAGTTAAGGAGTTCAAACCTTAGCTGCTTTTTTATTAAGTATTTTTTTACCCGTTACATTACACTGAAACTTGTAGTGGTTACTTAATTTGCTCTTCTCTTAAAAACACTGGCGCTGCAGGTGTCGATAAGTCTTCACTGTAATAATAGCCATCTAAGTCAAATTGCTGCAATTGTGCCAATGACGTCACATCGTTTTGGATAATGTAACGCGCCATCAAGCCGCGGGCTCTTTTGGCATAAAAACTGATCACCTTGTATTGACCATTTTTGCAGTCTTTAAATACCGGGGTGATTAAAGTGGCCTTAAGTAGTTTGGGTTTAACCGCTTTAAAATACTCATTTGAGGCTAAATTAATGACGATATCATCACTTTGATTAGCAACAGCTGCGTTAACTTCATTGGTGATTGTCTCGCCCCAAAATGCATAAAGACTTTTGCCTGCGGGGTTTACCAAGCTGGTGCCCATTTCTAAACGGTAGGCTTGCATCAAATCCAGCGGCTTCAGTAAGCCATACAAACCAGATAAAATTCGTAGGTGCTTTTGAGCCTTATCGATTTCCATATCAGACAGTGAGTCAGCATCAAGTCCGGTATATACATCGCCCCTAAAGGCAAACATAGCTTGCTTGGCATTATCTAGAGTAAAACGTGGTTGCCACTGTGAAAATCGAGCCGCATTCAAACCTGCTATTTTATCGCTCACTTTCATTAAAGAGGCAATATCCATGGGCGTCAATTCACGACATACGTCAATCAATTGTTGGCTGTAATCTAGCAAAGTCGGTTGAGTAAACTTCTTGGTTGATGCAGGCGTTTCAAAATCAAGTGTTTTGGCAGGAGAAACTAATACTAGCATTGCTGATAATCCTATTTTATAAAATGGACTCTAATTCATGCTATCTATCATACTGAGCTTCATAAAAAAAACCATGCAATTACTGCATGGTTTTTTAGATTGTGCTAAATGCTTTTTTCAAATTTGATTAATCTGCAATTAACATTCGCGATTAAGTAAAGTGAGTTACTTGGTCACTTCAACTTCTTTATTGATCCAAATCCCATCTTCTATCTGACCTTCAAGCTCTGGGAACTTAGTCGTATCAAATACAGGATCTTCACCCTTATTAACTTGTTGGCGGTAATCATTAATAATTCTCACCGCTAAACCTGACAATAACAGCAGGGCAATCATATTAACTAACGCCATCAAGCCCATAGAAACGTCGGCTAAATCCCAAACGATGCCAATCTTAGCCACTGCGCCAAACATAACCATACCTAATACTGCGATACGGAAGATTGGTAGTGCACCTTTTTTATTGCCAGATAGAAACATCACGTTAGTTTCTGCATACGAATAGTTAGCAATAATTGACGTGAAACAGAAAAGTAAAATAGCAAAGGCAATAAATGCCCCACCCCAGTCACCCACATGATGCGTTAATGCATTAATGGTTCTTGCAATACCATCACCAGAGCCGCCACCATCACCAGACAATAAGATAATTGCCGCAGTAGCAGTACAGATAACAATAGTGTCCACAAACACACCCATCATTTGCACAAAACCTTGTGACGCTGGGTGATTAGGATTCGGTGAAGCACTTGCTGCAATATTGGCGGCACTACCCATACCTGCTTCATTAGAGAACAAGCCGCGAGCAATACCCGCCTGCATTGCTTGAGCAACACTGTATGCTACACCACCAGCAGCGGCCTCTTGCCAGCCAAATGCACTGTTAATCACCAACATAAATACGGCAGGCAATTGCTCAACATTCATTAAAACAACAACCAAGGCAATCGCAATGTAGGCTAATGCCATAATCGGAACGATAATTTCTGACACTCTAGCGACCTTTTTAAGACCGCCCATAATCACGAGGCCACTCAATAGCGCAATCCCAAGACCGACATAAATTGGATTTAAATCAAATACGGCAGTCAT
Source organism: Shewanella sp. 10N.286.52.B9 (assembly GCF_002873635.1). Classification (NCBI taxonomy): domain Bacteria; kingdom Pseudomonadati; phylum Pseudomonadota; class Gammaproteobacteria; order Alteromonadales; family Shewanellaceae; genus Shewanella; species Shewanella sp. 10N.286.52.B9. Next base: position 115,023 of record NZ_MCTY01000165.1, on the reverse strand, counting down.
TGCACCAGAGATAGTATTTGCTTGAACAGCATTAAACACTAAGCCAAAACAAATAATCAGTAGGATTGAAAATAGAATCCCCATCCAGCGTTGGCCAAGGCCTTTTTCCATATAATATGAAGGGCCACCACGATACTGCCCGTCAACGTCTTTAACTTTATAAACTTGCGCTAACGTTGACTCGATCATTGCCGTCGCCATACCGAGCATGGCAATGGCCCACATCCAAAATACTGCCCCAGGACCTGCGGCACCGATTGCAACCGCAACACCAGCCATATTACCGGCTCCGACACGGGCAGCCATACTGGTACAAAAAACTTGAAATGAAGATAAGCCATGCTTACCAGGGCGGCGGCTAATCGCTAATACTTTAACGCCGTGTACGAAATGAGTAATTTGAATACAGCCAAGACGAACAGTAAAAAAGATACCTGCGCCTACCAGCCCATAAACTAACAATTTACCCCAGAGTAAATTGTTCATGAAACCAACAATTGTTTCTAACATTGCCATTTGCTTAATCTATTCCTTGGAATAACTTTATTTTGTAAAAATATGCTTAAACCGAGCAACACCTTCAGACAAAATAAAATTATCGAATTATTATAATGAGCTCATCAAAATCTAAGTTCGCAGCCTCAGCATGTATTCGAAAATAGCCAAGCTGTTACTGTTTATTAAATTCAGTGAGCGAATATATTAGTTAATTATTATTTAGCATTATTCAAGTTAACTTTACTGACTTTAACCAGTAAAGCCCAGCAAACATTACCACTCTTTACCACTTATCGCTTAGTTATAGGTGTTCTCAAAAAAATGCGAGAAAAAACTAGCATAGAAAAACTTCAAACATAGGTGACAGTGATCACATTTATTTAAATAGCCGCCTAAAGCCCCATCTAGAATAACAATTGCAAATCGCCTAACACCAAGTGACTCAACAATTTCTTAACCTAACATCATTTTATTAATGATTTTTTTTAATACAAAGTTAGATCAATAACACATTATTGATTCAATTTAGGGAATACAGTGTTCTCATTAAAAGCTAAATCAATCTTATCTTTCATAATGAGGTCACTATGACACAGCAAAATGAAATCACTGCTCTTAAAAAATATGTTAGAGCAACTAACTTCCTCGCTACCTCACAAATCTATCTTAAGCAAAATGTGCTTTTTAAAAGAGAGCTACAACATACAGACATTAAACCTCGACTTTTAGGTCATTGGGGTACCTGTCCAGGTATCAATTTTGTGTATGCAAACGTTAATCGCTTAATCGTTAAGCATGAAAGAGAATTCATTTATTTAGTCGGTCCTGGTCACGGCTTCCCAGCAGTTCAAGCTAACCTGTTTGTTGAAGGTTCTTTAAGCCATTTTTATCCAGAAACCATCCCCTATAACGAATCAGGTATTGAAGATATCTGTAAAAAGTTCTCAGCAGCATATGGCTACCCTTCTCATGCAAACCCTGAAGCCCCCGGCCAAATTTTAGAAGGTGGCGAATTAGGTTATTCATTATCCGTTGCTTGGGGCGCCGTTCTTGATAATCCAAACTTAATCGCAGCTTGTTTAGTTGGTGATGGTGAGTCTGAAACAGGGCCATTAGCTGCATCATGGTATGCCAACCGGTTAGTCGACCCTGCAACCAATGGTGCGGTACTGCCCATTGTGCATATTAATGGCTATAAAATCTCAGGCCCGACTCGTATGGGACGCATGAGTCATGAAGAGTTAGATCTTGAATTTCGTGGTTTAGGTTATCATCCCATTATTGTTGATGATCAACTTGAAGAGGATGTGTTTGTTCAAATGAAAGAGGCTATGGACTTAGCTTACGAGATGATCAATGATATCCAAACTCGTGCCCGTCGCGGCGAAGATGTTTGTAAGCCTCGCTGGCCGGTTATTCTTATGCGAACAGCTAAAGGCTGGACAGGTACATCTGAGTTTGGCGGTAAGAAGCTAGCTGGCAACTGCGAATCTCATCAAGTCATCGTCAATAAGTGTGCAACAGATGCAGGTCACCTAAAAGCGCTTAATGACTGGTTAGCAAGTTACAAATTTGATGAACTGTGCAGTATCAATGCGCAAGGTGAAATTACCTTTGATGAAGAAATTCAATCTTTGATTCCACCTAAGCAGTTATGTTGTGGTCGCCAACACTTAAGTTATGGCGGTGAAGTAGTCCGTGCACTTGCTCAACCAGATCTTAAAAAACTAAGTTATGGTCCAGAAACCCCACGTGGTACTCGCGGCGTATCAATGTACAAAATGGGCGAGTGGATGCGTGACGCATTCAAATTAAATCGAGATCAACGTAACTTACGTATCTTCAGCCCAGATGAAACATACTCAAATCAACTGCAAGCGGTATTTGAAGAAACAGATCGTGCATGGCAATGGCCGATTGAAAGCTGGGATCAAGATATGGCGCGTGATGGCCGTGTTATTGAACTGCTATCGGAAAACTTACTTTTCGGTATGATGCACGGTTACACAGTAACAGGTCGGCATGCCATGTTCCCAACCTATGAAGCCTTCTCTCAAGTAGTTTCATCAATGGCTGATCAGTACTGTAAATATGTGTATGCCAGTCAAGGGGTTCACTTCCGTAAACCTGTACCTTCTTGTAATGTTGTTTTGTCTTCTTTATTAGAGCGTCAAGATCATAATGGTTATTCGCATCAAAACCCTTCATTTCTAGGTGCTATGTTAGAAAAGCATCCAGATATTATTTCTGCATATTTACCTGCTGATGGTAACAGTACACTCACTTATACAGAGCGTGCATATGAAGACCGCGACAAACTCAACATTTTAGTTGCAGGTAAAAAAGAGTTACCTCAATGGCTATCACTAGATGAAGCCCGTAAGCAAACTAAAGATGGCGTGATGGTATGGGATTTTGCATCAGATGATAATCCTGATGTAGTACTTGCAGGTTGTGGTGATTATGTCACTCAAGAATGTATGGCGTCATTAGTACTCATTAGAGAACTACTGCCAAGAGTGCGTATTCGTTATGTCAGTGTAACTGAACTTAATAGTAACGGTTTAGGTAGTCGTAAATTCCAAAATAAGCCTTGGTTAATGGATGAAATATTTACTGAAGATAAAGGCGTGGTATTTAACTACCATGGTTATCCAAATACCATCAAGAAATTGGTATTTGATTATAAAGGCAGTAAACGTTTCCGCATTAAAGGCTATGAAGAAGAAGGTTCAACTACAACACCATTTGATATGGGCGTTCGTAATGGCACATCACGTTATCACCTTGTGATTGATATGGCATACAAACTATTCCAACAAGGTGTTATTGATGAAACTCAGCATGTTCAAATCACAACGGATATGCTCCAAAGATTAGTAGAACACCGTAACTACATTAAGGCCAACGGTGTTGACCCAGTAGACATTGAAAATTGGGTTTGGACTCGGTAATTAGATTAGAGTTCAAAAAACAAACTACAATCGTTTATAACGAGTTAAAGCGCCTTTGGCGCTTTTTCTTTATACCACGGACAACAAAGCCCATCGTCAATTCATTAGAAAAAACCAACACTGCAACATCTTGCGGGGATTCGTTAGGTATTTGTTGGTAATATTTTAAAAATATTCGTAACTACTATGGAAAACCATTGAATTTAAGACGATAATTAGCTTGCCAGCTAAATCATAATAGGAACGCCAAATAAGTGCTGGTGACACTTAAGGTAAACAATCGGTTTACATGTGTTTTGGTGACATAAAATAACAATGGACTATATATGATGAAAAACACCTTAAAAGTAGTATTACTCACCTCAATGTTGCCTTTTGCCGCTGTCGCAGAACAAGAGTTAACGCCATGGTATGTCGGTGGTGGTTTAGGGATTAATAATTACGAACCACATTGCGACCTTAAAACAATGACCCAATGTGAAGATGATGACCCTTATGCTTGGGATGTCTTCGGTGGTTACTTATTTAATGACTATTTTGGTATTGAACTCGGTTATAGAGACTTAGGTCGTATTCAATGGACAGATTTCAGTAATAAACGTAATGATGTCGGCGCTAGAGGCATGGCATTAGGTTTAGTCGGTTTTTATCCTTTCGCTGACAAGTGGAGTTTGTCTGCTGAGGCTGGCGGAATGAACTACCTTTTAAAGAACATAAAAAATTATGGCACTGAGTATTACAGTGACAGCGGTATTGCGCCCTATATCGGTGCTGGTATCGGTTATAATTTTACCGAAAACTTAAAGCTGCAGGCTAAATATCGTCGCTACGAAAACTTAGACGATGATAAATATAATACCCTTGAAATGGAAAGTAACTATTGGGGCTTAGAATTAAGCTACCGCTTTGGTAAAGCTAAAGCAGCAGCCCCTGTTGTTGCAGCTGCTGTTGCACCAATTGATTCCGACAACGATGGCGTAATGGATGATCAAGATAGCTGTCCAGATACACCAGCAACTCACAAAGTTGATGCCAATGGTTGTACTGTCTACGAATTTGTAACAGACAATCATGACTTAGGTGGTATTTTATTTGATAACAACTCTTCTGTTATTAAGTCAGCTTCTTATGCTGACATTGAAAAATTAGCTAATTACTTGAAGAAAAATCCTGAGCATACCGTATCAATCGAAGGTCACGCTTCTAATGTTGGCAAGCCTGCATATAATATGACCCTTTCTGAGAGTCGTGCTAAATCAGTCGCTGAAGCTTTAGCAGCTAAATATGATATTGAAGCAAGTCGTATTCAAGCTATTGGCTATGGTATTACTAAACCTATTATGGAAGGCAATACCGCTGAAGCCCATAAGCAAAATCGTCGTATTGAAGCTATCGTAACCGGCACAGAAAAACGTGCGGTTCTAAAATAATCAACTAATTAAGCTGGTAATAAAAAGTCGCTGCTTGCAGCGACTTTTTTGTTTTTGTAGCCATCAGCTAAAAAATAAAAACCCTTACCAATAAAGAGATGTTATCGGTAACACTTTTATTTCAACGATAAAAACAACTTAAACAACTAATAAATCAGGCATTAAATTACACAATTAGTTGCTTATGAGCTCATTTCACGTTTATTTGCGTTATTTTTTTACAAATGTTGTTGGAAAATACAGTAAGATCGCATTTAATAACTGTATTGAACAAAATAACTTTGTTACTTGAGAGGGAAATTTCCATGGCGAACACGTTAGCTCAACTAAAAGCACTAACCACAATCGTTGCTGATACCGGCGACATTGAAGCAATTAAACGCTACCAACCAGAAGACGCAACCACCAACCCTTCTCTAATTTTAAAAGCGGCGCAAATTCCTGAATATGCCCCATTAATTGATGATGCTATTGCTTGGGCAAAACAGCAGTCAAATGACACAGCTCAGCAAGTTGAAGACGCAGGTGATAAATTAGCCGTCAACATCGGTGTAGAAATTCTTAAGATTGTTCCAGGCCGCATCTCAACAGAAGTCGATGCCAGACTTTCTTTTGATAAAGCAGGCTCTATCGAAAAAGCCCATAAGCTAATTAACCTATATCAAGCAGCCGGTATTGATAAATCTCGCATTCTGATCAAGTTAGCATCTACTTGGGAAGGGATCTGCGCAGCAAAAGAGCTTGAGCAACAAGGCATCAACTGTAACCTAACGCTATTATTTAGCTTTGCTCAAGCCCGAGCTTGTGCTGAAGCAGGTGTTTACCTTATTTCGCCATTTGTTGGTCGTATTTTAGATTGGTATAAGAAAGACACAGGTCTTGATTACACCGCTGAAACCGATCCTGGTGTGGTATCAGTAACCGATATCTATAACTACTATAAGCTTCACGGCTATAACACTGTGGTAATGGGTGCAAGTTTCCGTAACACTGGCGAAATTATCGAGCTTGCGGGCTGTGACCGCCTAACGATAGGCCCTGCGCTATTAGAAGAGTTAGCCAATAGCGATACTGTTATTAGCCAAAAGCTAAAACCTGCAACAACAACGGTTGCCGCGCCAGCACCATTAACCGAAGCACAGTTCCGTTGGGAATATAACCAAGACCCAATGGCTGTTGATAAACTTGCTGAAGGCATTCGCAACTTTGCCATCGACCAAGGTAAACTTGAGGTTATGCTAAACGCAAAACTTAGCTAATCAACGGAGTGATTTGCATGACTAATTTAACTCAGAGTAATACTTGGCAGCAGCTAAAGAAAAATACAGCAGCGCTTCCCCATATGCGGGAGCTATTTGCTAATGACCCTAAACGTTTTGAGAAGATGAGCCTCAAAAGCTGCGGTTTATTATTAGATTATTCTAAAAACCGTATCGATAAGGAAGGCTTAGGATTATTGTTTGCATTAGCTGAAGAAACCCAGTTATCAGCTAAAATTTCTGCCATGTTTAATGGCGATATTATCAATAACACCGAAGGCCGTGCAGTATTACACACAGCGCTGAGGAGTAATCCTGAGCAAGTAATTATGGCTGAAGGGGCGAATATCGTCCCTGAAGTGCAGCAAACACTAGCAAAGATGACTCAGTTTGTGGCGTCTGTATCTCAAGGTGAATGGAAAGGTTACACCGGCAAAACCATTACTGATATTGTCAGTATTGGCATTGGTGGCTCTTTCCTTGGCCCTAAAATTGTCTCTCAAGCATTAAGGCCTTATTGGCAAAAAGGCCTTAATTGCCATTTTGTGGCTAACGTTGACGCAAGCTCTATCTGTGAGAAGCTTAAAAACTTAGATGCTGAAACAACCTTATTTGTCATGTCATCGAAGTCATTTGGCACCCAAGAAACACTGACCAATACCCTAAGCGCTAAAGACTGGTTCCTCGAGCAAGGTGGTAGCCAAGCCGATGTCGCCAAGCACTTTGTCGCAGTAACATCAAACGTTGCTAAAGCGACTGAGTTTGGTATTGATGCTGACAATATTTTCCCGATGTGGGATTGGGTGGGTGGACGTTATTCATTATGGTCAGCCATTGGCTTACCCATAGCGTTATTAGTGGGTATGGATAACTTCAAGCAACTGCTTGATGGTGCCAAGCAAATGGATCAACATTTTGCCCAAGCGCCACTTGAACAAAATATGCCTGTGATTATGGGCATGTTGTCAGTGCTTTATAGCAATTTTCATGATGCACAATCCCATGTAGTTTTGACCTATGATCATTATTTACGTGGTTTACCCGCTTACTTCCAGCAACTTGATATGGAAAGTAATGGTAAGTCGGTCATGCTTGATGGAACTCAGGTAGATTTCAATACCGGCCCAGTGATCTGGGGTGGTGAAGGCACCAATGGTCAGCATGCATATCACCAGTTGTTACATCAAGGTACAGCACTTATCCCAGCTGACTTTATTATGCCACTGCAAAGTCACAATCCATTAGGTGAACATCATAACCAGCTTGCTTCAAACTGCTTTGGCCAAACCCAAGCATTGATGCAAGGTCGCACTTATGAAGAAGCTTTAGCGGAATTGGCAGGCAAAGATACGCCTGATGCTGATAAAGCCCTTATTGCTAAGCACAAGACAATGGCAGGTAATAAGCCAAGTAATACCTTATTAATGGATAAGCTAACTCCAACGACCTTAGGTTCGTTAATTGCCTTATATGAACACCGCACGTTTGTTCAAGGCGCTATTTGGCAAATTAACTCTTTTGATCAATGGGGGGTGGAATTAGGTAAAGTCCTTGGCAACGATGTCCTAGACCGCATCGGCGCCAAAAATGATGCCACAGAGCTTGATAGCTCCAGTAATTCATTAATTAATTTATACCGTCAAGGTCAGATTTAAACACTAAAAAAGCCAGCTAAAGCTGGCTTTTTTATATACACTTTCATTTCCTCATAGCACAAGCCTCTAAATACGCCAGCAAAACACCACTTGAACATCACTTAAACATCACCTTCCATTAACAATATTGAAACATAACTATTGCACTATAGTGACGGAATATGATATTTATTTGAATAGAGACATCATAATAACAAGGGAGGTTTACCATGGATCGTTTAGACTATGGTGGTGCGCTAGACCAAGTTGTTGAAAGACCAACTCGCTCAAAAAGCTCAAATAAAAAACGTAAATGGCGAGAAATAGAAGCGTTAAAGGATAAACAGCGCTTACTTAAGGAACTTCAAGACATTGACACAAGTTTCGATTTTGATTTCGATGCGATGCCATTGTAAGCAAGATAACTAACTGAATAGTTATTCAAAGGTCTATATATAAAAAGAGCGCTTATAGCGCTCTTTTTAATTGCAATGCTTTTAACTGTAACTCGTTATCATTAATCCTTTAAGCGAGATAACACAGAGTCAGCTACTGTGGTTCAACTTCAGCAATATGCTCTTTAAGCTCTTCAAAGATATTATCATCACTATCGTTAAATAACGGATCATCAACTAAACGCTGCTCACATTGTTGCCATATTTTATCCCAATCACTGCCCTGCATGTGCTTAGCAAACAGAGGAAATAGCTCTTTTTCTTCATATTGCATATGAGCCGTTTGGATTTCAACATACGCTTTTAAGTCGGAAACCAACTTTTCTCGGGAAATCACCACATCTGAAAGTATCAAATTCAGACTATACATCAATGCACCAGATGACTCTGCTAGACTGCTATGTTCATCATGAAGCCTGGTCGTACTAGGGCTAGGAAAGTGCTTAATAAAGTAATCAAAAGTAATATCTTCTACCGGATGGTGACTATGCTCAGCATAAACCTGCATATATTCGACGACATCACGAATAAGCGCAAAATTAACTGATTCGCCCTGAGAAAGTTTGTGATTTTTCTTGGCTAGAATATTCAATAATATGGCTATGTGTTTGTGATCATTCATTAGCCTTTTAAGTATCATCTTCTCCATTACCACAATTCCTTCATGTCTAAAAAGTTTAAACCTCTAGTATTATTAATCTACACTATGGATTGCGCAGATGTTATGACCGAGATCATAAAATACAAACCTGAAACATTCAGATGAGTTTAAATAACAAAAAAGCACCCTAAGGTGCTTTAGTAAGCTGATATTAAAGCTTTATTATTTAAGAATGTTAAATAAGTGCTCTTTCAGCTTGGTAAAATCAGCGCTCAGTTCTGCAGATAAAATCGGCTTATTCACTACAGCTTCAAGCTCTTGGGGTAATGGTAAATCGATTTGTAATTGCACATCGACCACATCTTTAAATTTCGCTGGATGCGCCGTTCCTAAGAAAATACCGGTTTCACCACTTTTAAGCTCATCAGATAAAGCTTGTGCGGCAATTGCGGCATGAGGCTCAGATTGATAACCCAGCTGATATAACTCTTTTAACGCCGCAGTGGTTTGCGCTTCATTAAGCGCCACCCCTGTAATAGACGATAACGGCCAATTTAACGCCTCACAAATGGCTTCGACTCTTGGCCAGTTTGATGGCTCGGACACATCCATCGCATTAGACATAGTCGCAACGGTAGTATTTGGCGCCCAATCACCTGCAGCAAGGTAACGTGGCACAGTATCGTTTGAGTTAGTCGCCGCAATAAAGCGCTTAATAGGTAAGCCCATCGCCTTGGCAAATAAACCTGCGGTTAAATTACCAAAGTTACCGCTAGGCACTGACAGCACAATCTCAGCATTGCTGGTTTGCTTCATTTGAGCTACCGCTTCAAAGTAGTAACAAATTTGCGCCAATAACCGACTAATATTGATTGAATTAGCCGAGTTTAAGTGCAGCCCATCACGAACATCACTATCATCAAATGCCTGCTTAACCAGTGTTTGGCAAGCATCAAAATCTGACGCAACAGCGACAGTATGAATATTCTTACCTAGAGTCGTGAACATCTTCTCTTGCAGCTCACTGATTTTTCCTTTGGGGTACATCACCACCACTTGTACAGCGTCAAGGCCAAAGAAAGCATCTGCCACCGCCGCGCCAGTATCCCCTGAGGTCGCCGTCAAAATAGTGAGCTTTTCATCTCCTGCTAATAAATTAACGCATTGCGCCATAAAGCGCGCGCCAAAGTCTTTAAATGCCAATGTAGGCCCATGAAATAACTCTAAACACGCACGTTTATCATCAGCTTTCACTAAAGGCACATCAAAAGTGAATGCTGCATTAACTAACTCATTAACTTTATCTTGACCAATTTCATCAGCAAGCCAAGCCCCTAAAATACGCTGACTTCTTGCAACAAAAGGTAACGCGAGTAGCTCATCGATATTATCAAGCACAGGAATAGATTTTGGAAAAAAAAGCCCTCTATCTTTACCTAAACCTAATTTTACCGCTTCACTAAAACTGACCACTTGTGATGGGTGCTTTAAATTATATAATTCCATTTCTAAACGCCTTTAAAATTAAAATGTGGTGACTAAACTCGACGCGTACCTTGCTCATCAAGTTGACAGACATGGGCAAACCCACCAGCCTGTGATAAATAATGCTGCTCTAACCATGCTTTAGCAGCTTTAGCAGTTTCTAGATTATCGGTTACAGAAAACAGCGTTGGGCCACTTCCTGATATGCCGGTGGTTAACATGCCTAACGTTTCAAGTTCTGCGCGCGCATGGCTATAACCCGGAATCGCATCGGCTCGATAAGGCTCAGCCATCACATCCTTTAAAACGCTAATAGCAAGCTTTGGATCTTGCTGATAGCTTGCATGCACAAATGCACTTAAATGACGGCCAAAATCGATGGCTACCGCTTTATCGTATTGCTGTGGTAATAAGTCGCGCATCTTGGCCGTTGACAGTGAGATCCCCGGATAGGCCACCACCCAATACCATTGCTTAAACGTAGGAATACCAGCGCACACCTTATTGGGAGTATTTAGCATCAACTGCATGCCGCCTAAATAACAAGGGGCAACATTATCAAAATGAACACTGCCTGAAATCATTCCTTCAAACTCGCCCATTAAAAGCAATAATGCTTGTTCATCAAAAGGCTGCTCAAAATGCTCATTTAATGCATAAAGTGCTGCAACCACAGAGCTTGCACTAGAACCAAGCCCACTGCCAACTGGTAAATTTTTCTCTAAACAAATAGCCACACCTTGTTTAGCATTAAGTTTTTCAAGAAAAAACACAGCACATTGATAGACGATATTCTGTTTACCATCTTCTGGTAACTTATGCGCCCATGGACCCGTTTGAGAATAATGAACACCAGCATCAGCCGCTTCAATCATCACTCTATCACCCAGTAAACTGCCATCAATTGGCGCAAGCGCAGCGCCGAGTAGATCAAATCCAACACCGACATTACCCATTGAAGCAGGAGCATAAACAGTTATCGCTTTATCCGAAGTGACTTGTTTGCTCATAGCCCCACCTCGCGAGTCCAGTTTAAAGTTCTTAATACATCCGCAAACGCGCCAGCTGCAGTCACATCAGTACCCGCACCATAACCGCGTAATACAAATGGAATAGGCTGATAATAACGGCTGTAAAATGCCAGTGCATTCTCGCCGCCTTTTACGCTGTATAACGGATCTGATGAATCAACCTCTACAATACGTACATGACACTTACCTGCTTCAATCTGACCCACATAACGCAGTACTTTACCTTGCGCTTTTGCCGATTCAACTCGCGCACTGACTTGCGCATCAAGTTGTGGTAAACGATTCATAAAGGTGTCTACATCGCCTGAATCATCAAACGAGCTTGGCAGAACTGATTCAACATTAATATCATCAAGTTCTAATGGCATGCCCACTTCACGAGCAAGAATTAGTACTTTTCGCGCCACATCCAAACCACTTAAATCTTCACGAGGATCCGGCTCTGTAAAACACTTATCACGAGCGATTGAGGTGGCCTCTGATAAGCTCATGCCTTCATCTAACATGCCGAATATATAAGATAATGAACCAGATAAGATCCCATTAAATCGCTGTAACTTATCACCGGCATATAGCAGTTTCTTTAAGTTATCAATCACTGGCAGGCCAGCACCTACGGTTGTTTCATACAAGAATTGTCTGCGCTGCAATAACGCCGTTGTGCGCAATTGTTGGTAGTAAGCATAATCACGAGTGTTGGCTTTCTTATTCGGGGTGACGACATGGTAGCCAGCATTCATCACATCAAGATAACGATCTGAAACCAACTCACTTGAAGTGCAATCAACTAAAACAGGGTTTAGCAGTTGCTGTTCTTTACCCCAGGCCAGCATCTCTGCGAGATCATAGCTTGTATCGCTATCAGCCAATAAAGCCTGCCAATTATTTAAATCTAGCCCAGCACTGCTCAGAAGCATTTTACGAGAATTGGCAATACCACATACTCGCATGGTTATATGCTGCTCTTTAAGCATCGAGGCTTGTTGTTTGATTTGCTCTAATAGCCCTGCCCCCACATTACCACTGCCTACTAAAAACACATCTAAATACTGCTGAACATCAAAGAAGGCTTGATGACAGGCGGCAATGGCATGCTTAGTTTTACGTTGCTCAATTACAGTAGAAATCGAACGTTCTGACGAGCCTTGGGCGATGGCGATAATATTAACGCTGGCTTTAGCCAGGGCGCTGAAAAACTTAGCAGCGGCGCCTTTATGGGTTTTCATGCCATCACCAATAAGCGACACAATCGCTAAATCTTGTCTTAATTCGATAGGCTCGAGTAACTCAGACTGGATTTCTAACTCAAATTCAACTTCTAATGCTTGTTTTGCTTTATAAGCTTCATTAGAGCTAACACAAAAGCTAATACTGTATTCAGACGAGCTTTGAGTGATTAATGAAACTGAAATACCACTGCGAGAAATCGCTTCAAGGGTACGACTGGCCATGCCCACCATGCCTTTCATGCCAGGACCTGAAATGTTAAACATGGTTTGTTCATCAAGGTTAGAAATGGCCTTGACCTGCAAGCCTGTTTTGTCAGGCTGATTAGACACTAATGTGCCAGGCGCTGATGGGTTAAAACTATTTTTGATATAGCAAGGAATGTGATACTGAGCAATCGGTGCAATGGTTTTAGGGTGCAACACCTTAGCACCAAAATAAGAAAGCTCCATAGCTTCTTGATAGCTAAGTTGTTCAAGTAATTTAGCGTCTAATACCACGCGTGGATCCGTGTTATAAACCCCATCGACATCGGTCCAAATTTCACAGCTTGAGGCATCAAGACAAGCTGCTAAAACCGCTGCAGAGTAATCTGAGCCATTTCGCCCTAAAGTCACTGTTTTACCTTGCTCATTAGCAGCAGTAAAACCTGGCATAATCCATACCCGTGCTTCATTTAATGAAAGCGCAGCAAAACGCGGTTTGCTTTCATTGATATCAACAATAGATTCAAGTGGCTTACCATGGGCTAAGAATAATTTTCTTGGGTCAAATTGCGCTGCGGTAAGTGATTTTGCTAGCATCACTTGTTCCATTAAGGCTGCCGATAAACGCTCGCCAGAGACGATAACCTGCGCTTGAACATGATCGGGGCATTCGTTAAGCAGCTTTATTCCAGTGACTTTGTCATTCCAGTCAGTTAATTGCAGCGCCAGCTTTTCATCCAGTAGCGCTTTTTGCTGCGGTGAAATTAACGCTTGTTCAGCGTCACTAAAAAGGCCACTAAAAACCGACTCAATATGGGCTAATACCGCTGCATAGTCTTGATTGGTTTGTGCGAGACTTACTAACTCTAACAAGGCATTGGTAACAGTTGCAGGCGCTGATAACACAGTCGCAATAGCCTCTTCAGCTGCAGCTTGTTCAATAATGTCTGCTGCCATCAAAAAACGTTGCCAATTGGCTAACGAGGTTCCACCAAACTTCATCACTTTCATATTCTTCTCCCTTAACTCGCTAGCACTAAATATTAATTTTAAATCTGAAAACAAAAAGCCCGCTTCTTTGTGGGAAGCGGGCTTGTCGTTATAAATCTTTAGGGTGTAATCAGCCCGCCCCCACAATGTTAATTGTGGTGGTTGTAATAATGGTAACTACAACATGGTTAACGGATTTCATCATTACACTCGATTTAATATGTGTTTGTTTTGAATTGATAACAGAATTGCTTTTTTTAAGGTAGGTTGTCAACCCCTAATTAGTGGTTTATTTTTAAGCACTCTATTGATAACAAGCTAAATCACTGCTGAAATCACAATAATCGCAGCTATCACACTAAAAAACGCCTCCAAAACAAGTTTTTAGTATGTTTACGTAAACGTAATCCAAAAAAGATATACAATAATAAATACTTACAAGTCAGAGACTTACTATTATTATGATTTTTATATGGTTATTCAAAAGCGCCAAAAGTCATCTTGCATTAAATTTCAGTGCCTAAGCACTAAAATTAGCATTTTCATAAACATGGCAGCGCAAATCACCATGAAAATGATTCATCTAATCTATTTAAAAACAGTGACCTGTGTACTGCGCGTAAATTTAGTCACAGCAACAATGGTAAAAACATCCATTGTCAAAGGATAAGTAACCGGATGCGCCACGATTTAAAGCAAATGTCAGCCAGCGAGATACTTGATTTAAAAACATGTGATTGAATAAGCAAAAGCTGATACAAATTATCGCGACTTTGTAAAAACAATAGTATTATGCCGCCACATTCAGAATTGGAGTCGTTATGAAAATCACAAAACATGCAGCAGTAACTATTCACTACAGTTTAACCGATCAAGAAGGTCGTTTAATCGAAAGCTCATTTGAAGCTGAACCTATGGTTTATCTACACGGAACTGAAGGCTTAATTCCAGGCTTAGAAACTGAGCTAGAAGGTAAAGTTATTGGTGACAAATTTGACGCGAATATTCCAACTGAACAAGCATATGGTGAATACCATGACGGCCTAAAACAAGAAGTCCCTCTTGAAGCATTCGGCGATATCGAAGACATCGTGCCAGGTATGCGTTTTATTGCTGAAACTGAAATGGGTCAACGCCCAGTTCAAGTTACTGAAGTAAAAGATACTGTAGTCGTTGTTGATGGCAACCACCCTTTAGCTGGTCAAGCATTAAACTTCAGCGTTGAAGTGATGGATGTACGTGAAGCAACTGCCGAAGAAATTGCCCATGGTCATATTCATGCTGCTGGTGGTTGTGGCAGCGAGCACGCCCATGAAGCTTGTGGTACTGACAAACCGGGTTGTGATGGCAATGGCGGTTGTGGCTGCCACTAAAGTCTAATAAACAATTTTTGTCCTAGACATTGATTCAATAACTTAGACTGGATTAACTCAGCCTAAAGTTTGAATTATTAAATACGTTAGCCTTTTTTAGGTTGACGTATTTTTTTTACGTTATTATTAATCATAGATAGATTGTCTGTGAGACTTAACCACAAGCATTGCTGGGCACAGGTTTTGTTTCTTTCTCTGTGCTTTGGTAACTAGAAAGCAGCTGGGTTTGAAGGTTATAGAGTTAACCTTTGTTGCTGTTTGAAAATTAATTTAAAGCGAAGGAGTGCTTATGTTAATTAAACCGCTATACGAAATCTTACCTTACGCCTATATGATTGTCGGCGCAGCTAGCGTACCTTTCATTGAACAACCCTATATTGTCGTTGCTTCAATATTAGTCTTTTTTTACGGCGCTCATGTCTGGAACCTACGCTCTAGAAACCGCCGAACGGATAAGAAAAGAAAACGAGTCGAGGGTTACCTACCCGATTCAATATATGGCTTTATGCCATTCATTTACATTATTTTGGCCGTAATCACCTTTCGTTTTTTCCCTCAAGATTCAGCACAGTTACTGTCGATAGGGCTTTTTACATACGGAGGCTATATATTACTGCGCCGTATCAGCTATCGATGCCATAAGCATCCCTCAACGAACATTAAAGCTAAATTTAGATAGCTAGCGCGACATAAGTAACTAGTCCAGTATCAGCTGCTGGACTTTGTCTTTTTGCGCCTGAGGCATATTTTTTAAATAGTTTGAACAGCGAGTAATGGTCGCAATGCTCACTTGATATTCTGCAGATATTTGACGCTGACTTAGCTCACCTTGCAATAAAAGTTGAAAAACCTTTAACCTACCAGCAACTGCACTACGCTCTTCTTCTGTCATTAATAACTGAAATAAAATGCCTAATTCGTCAGAATTTGGATAGCTTAGTACCTTTTCTACAACTGAATCCCAATTAGCTCGCATAACGCTCTCTTTTAGTAATGCCTCGACAGTACAAAGTGTAGCAACAATTCAGCTTTTACAGAAATCATATATGCAAAATATGCCTGATAATTATTGTAAAAATCAAATTTACAATTAAACACAAAACTAGACTCGCACTTGGTTCAAATTTATGCTTAAAATGTGACAAACACCTATAAATCAATAAATAAAAAGAGATCTGTCATGAAAAATAAAATATTGGCCTTAGCTGTCAGCGCATTGCTTATTCCAACTGTCAACGCACATAACTTTGAAGATGCCAATGACGCTATCGATTATCGTAAAGCAGGTTTTAGTTTAATCCGCTACCAATTTGGCGATATGGCTGCAATGATGAAAGGCAAAAAAGAGTTTGAATTAACTGTATTTCAAACTCGCGCTGCTAATTTAGCGGCACTAGCTAAAATCCCTCATGAAGGTTTTATTGCAGGCTCTGATAACGGCGATACAGAAGCTTTAGCAAAGATCTGGTCAAATAAAGCAGACTTTGATACTAAGATGACCGAATTCCAAGAAAATGCGGTTAAGTTAGACTTGGCAGCCCAAACAGGTGATAAAAAGCAAATCAAGCAAGCATTTGGTAATACAGGCAAAAGCTGTAAAGGCTGCCATGACATGTACAAGAAAGACTAACCATAAAACATTGTTAAAAATTCAGCGCCTTAAATATGCTATTCATATTTAAGCTCGCTAATAAAAAGCCCACTGAAGTGGGCTTTTTTCTGACAGTCTCTTGAATTAATTCAATCACATAAACGCAATGATAGGTGCAATAAGCCATACCCAGACACCTGAACCAAGTATCATGACAATCCCAAAAGCAAGTAACGGTGATTTCATTTTAGGCTCAGCGCTCAGTAATTTATGTTCCTCATGGGTTAAGGTTTTTTTACCCGAAATCATCGCACCTACTAACTTGTGTCCTTTAATGGCATAAATCGTAATCGCGCAAAGATGCAATGCGATGCACCCAAGGATAAAATTGAAGTTCATTTTGTGTAACCATGTCATAAATGAAGCAGTATCAGAAGACACCATGGCGTAAAGCGGTCCTTCGGTAAAGATATCATCTGTAGCGAATAGGCCCGTTAGCAACTGCAATGTGAGCACAAATAGCATTAGCATCACCATATAACCACCCATAGGGTTATGGCCAACAACAGGCTCTTTTAACGGCTCACGTAAATAACCAATAACTTTTTTAGGTCCAGCGACAAAGTCTTTGAATTTTGCGGTATCACTACCTACAACCCCCCACAGTAACCTAAAGACAATCAGCACTAAAAAGCTATAAGCACAAACTTGGTGCCACTCCATCTCTCCTGCATCTGCTGTCCACCACAAACAAATCAGCAACGCCACCGTAAACCAGTGGAATAATCGAGTGGGTATATCCCATACCTTAATTTTTTTTTGTTCTATACTCATAGATGTGCCTTAAGCTTAGTTCTTTTAATATGCTTGATTATAAAGAGCAAATTCTTGCACTCATAGACCCTTAAGGTAAAGAAAAGTAATTAAGTATTACAGCGTTTCATCAAACAAGTGCAAACTCTAGCACTTGTGGAGCAATTAGCATCAACAGCTTACATGTTTCTGTATTATTGGATTAAAACACAAGACTTGGGTTTATTTAATCAGCTCTGAAAATAGGGCTTTGCCTATAAGTGCGGCCTTAAATCTGGATATGAGTGTCAAACTTAGAAAGATATTTGGAGCCAGTGATGACAAGCAGTATAAACGTTGGCAGCAAACATGGTTTCAATGACGTTGAACCGCTGCATAGAATGGAGTTGGTGAACAAAAATCGTTCAAAACTGGGAGGTAAGCTAGGTTGTTATCCATTCAAATATGCGCCTATTTAGATTGAGTTTCAAGACTTTTTAAGCGGTTTTTTAGCTAAATTGTCTAAGCGATCAAATATGAATCAAACAGTCTAAAAAGGCCTACAAAACGTGATTTAGATCACGATTTTTCTTTCAGAGCTTGGTAATCTGAACTTAAGCAAACAACAGAAGGTTCGAAATATGCTGAAAATCACTAGCAAGCAACTTGAAGTAACTGCACCGATTCTTGAACGTATCGAAGGACAAATTGAAAAACTCGCAAGACATGATCTACAACTCATTAACCCGCATGTAATTATCACTCAGGAAAAGCAGCTCTTTAAGATAGAAGCGTCAGTAGGCTTGCCAAGTGGAGAACTATTCGCCCAGGCGAAAAATGAAAACCTTTACGCAGCAATAACTGCAATGGGTAAAAAGCTGGAAAAACAGCTAAATCGCCTGACTCATAAACCCCAGGCTCAACGTCACGTTTCACCAACAACTGAAACCGATAATGATTTTGAGTATGTCTATAAGGAGGAAACCGCAGCTTGATGTTTTTTATTACTCTTAAACCAAAGCGCACCCTCGGGTGCGCTTTTTTATGCAAACCATAAACAATGGGCAAACTTGATCATTATTTGATTGACACTGATAGCTTAGCGCTTTAATTTTACAGTATGAAAAATATCACTAGCCGCAATTTTATTTTCTTTTTTATTCAGCCCCCATATTGAGGCCGATTTTTTGTGTAAAAACGAAAATGAAATTTAGAGCCTCCCAACTGGGGGGCTTTTTATTATTAAATATTTAATGCTCGCTGTTCAACACCACGTCAGCTAAGCAGTCGTCATTGAGGCTATTATGAAAAAAGCGCCAGAATTGAGTCAGACCAGAGAACAAATTACCTCACTAGATAAGGACTTATTAGCCTTACTAGCCAAAAGGCGTGAATTAAGCCTTGATGTCGCCAGAAGTAAAGAAGTCGATGTTAGGCCCATCAGAGATACGCAGCGGGAAAAAGAATTATTAGAACGCTTAGTTCAACAAGGTAGAGAGCAAGGTTTAGATGCTCACTTTGTTATCTCACTTTATCAAAGCATTATTGAAGATTCAGTCTTGAATCAACAAGCCTTTTTACATGGCCGTGCTAACCCTGAAATCCAGCAACAACAATCGACCATCGCCTACCTAGGTGCTAGAGGCTCATACTCTTATCTCGCCGCCAGCCGTTTTTGTCAGCGCCGCCAAGTAGAAATGATTGATTTAGGCTGCCAAAGTTTTGATGAAATTATCAGTTCAGTTGAACTCGGCCATGCTGACTTAGGTTTTTTACCTATTGAAAATACCTCATCGGGTTCAATTAATGAAGTGTATGACGTGCTGCAACACACCTCTCTTTCAATTGTCGGAGAAACAACCATTGAAGTGGGCCATTGCTTACTCACCAAAAATAATGCTGAATTAGAACAAATCAAAACCGTATTTGCTCACCCACAGCCCATTAGCCAATGCAGTCAGTGGTTATCACAACATCCAAACTTAACGCTGGCCTATTGCTCAAGCAGTGCTGAAGCCATGCAGCAAGTCATTGACGCAGATGATGACAGTGTTGCCGCTATTGGCAGTGCTGAAGGCGGCGCCTTATATCAATTAAGTGCCACAGAAAAAGGGTTAGCCAACCAAAAAATTAATCAAAGCCGCTTTATTGTGGTTGCACGCAAAGCTGTAGCAGTGCCGTCACAACTGCCGGCAAAAACCACCTTGATTATGGCTACAGGACAAAAGCCCGGCGCGCTAGTTGAGGCGCTACTCGTATTAAAAGCCCATAACATTAATATGAGTAAGTTAGAGTCTCGCCCAATCCCTGGCACCCCGTGGGAAGAAATGTTCTACCTTGATGTTGATGAAAATCTTGCAAACCATGATATGCAGCAAGCCTTAAAAGAATTAGAAAGACTGACACGCTTTATAAAAGTGCTGGGCTGTTACCCTTGTGAAACCGTCAAACCAACTCAACTTAATAGTAGTCAGCTAGTGATTGAGCCAAATAGCTCTAAAGCCCCCAATAAAACTGCCAGTGACAATCTTGATGCCCCTAAGCATTCGAAGTTGTATCGACAAGAGCAGACCATTATTGAAACCAAACAGTGTGCCATTGGTGAAAAGGACTTAGTTGCGCTGCAACAAATGACCCTTACAGACACCGATGACTTATTTGCCGCTAAGGTGAAGCAGGTGAAAGAGTCTGGTTATCAAGGGGTATTGCTACAAGCTTCATCTACAGATAACTTATCGCCGTTAAACCTTAAAAACTATTGTCATATCGTTGAGCAAGCAGGCTTGTTCAGTGCCATTGAAGTTGACTCAGTAAGCAGCTTCGATATCGCAGTAAAGTCGGCCGATATGGTTTATCTTGCCGGTAAGGCGATGTTTGATAAAGAACTGTTAGATGCAGCTGGCGCTATCAGTAAACCGGTATTGCTTGAGCGCAATACTATGGCAAGTACCTCTGACTGGCTTACTGCTGCAGATAGAGTTTTAACCACGGGTAATCAACAACTGATCTTGGTTGAAGCAGGCATTAGAAGCTTTACTAATCCTGAGCAACTGTCATTGGATTTAGCCGGATTAATTGCAATAAAGCATCAATGCCACTTGCCAGTTATTGTTAATACCAGTTACGCGGTTAACAGCCCACTTTTACATCAGCAAGCCATAGCGGTTAAGCAACTACAGGCCAACGGGCTGATTCTGAATGAGCAACAACTGGCAGAGGCAGATGACCAACATCACTTGCTACACGAGCTTCATCAATAAAACCAGCAACCAACCGCATCATTTATCCAAACCATGCGGTTGCTTTTAGCCCAATAAAAAACCGAACTTTAAGTTCGGTTTTTTATTGGTTAATCAACAATTAATACATGCTGACATTATCATTTAACCCAAGCCATCCTTTAAAAATACGATAACTAAACCAGCCTAAAGCTAATACAAATATCGGGACACTAAGCCATAATTGAGGAGTAAAATAGCCTAAGATCAATAATGGCATCAAACCTGTCATGCTATTACGTTGCCATCTTAAATGAGAGCCCAGCAAAGAGCTTGCTGGAATACGATTTTGGGAAATATTAATTAATAAACTAAAAAACACTGGTAAAAAAAAGAGTGGAAAGGCGCTCATTAGTGCATATAAAAAATGCCCAAGCGATAAATCTTCTGCGGTGTAAACCTCAGTATTTGTCATTAGATTATCACTCCTATTAGTCCGAAAAAAAGAGCTACTTAAAAGCAGCTCCCTTTAACCTTAATCCCTGTTTGATGATTTCGCAATATTATTCAGCGTTAACTCGGCTTAATTGGTCTTCATATCATTGACAGACTGTAGCATAGCGCGGCTTTCTTGCTGAAATTGTGGCGCAAAATCCCCAAACCATTTTGCAACTTGCTCAAATTGAGACACGAATTCATCTCGATTGCCGGTCTTAAGTAGTTGAAGCGCTTGACCATAGTTATCGAGATAATCACTAATGGCGACTTGGCTACCTTCTTGGGCAAAAATAATATCAGCATACAGCTTTGGATCTTGAGCAAACAAACGCCCCACCATAGCCAACTCTAAACGATAAATAGGCGAACTAAATTGTAAAAGCGTCTCAATATCGGCCTGCTCTTTACATAAGTTCAAACCATAAACAAAAGTTGAAAAGTGACGCATGGCTTGCACTAGTTGCATGGCTTTATCATGCTTTTGTGCATCTTCGTTAACAATGCGTGCACCCCAAATAATAATTTGATCGAGCAACCATTGATAAGCTTGGGGTTCACGGCCATCACACACCACCACAACCTGTTTTGCTAAACTGCCCACATCAGGGCCAAACATTGGGTGTAAACCCACTACAGGGCCATTGTGAGCGGCAAGCATGGCATTTAAAGGCTCAGTTTTAATTGAGGTCAAATCAGCAAGAATACAATCATCAGCTAAATTGTTTAATTGATTGCTGATCACCTCGCAAGTGACATTAATTGGCACGGTAACGATCACCATGCCAGCGCCATCAAATAACTCGTCTGCGCGATGCCAGTCGTTTTTATCAAGGCTTTTTACAGTATAGCCAGACAGCGTCAGCATTTGACTAAATAAACCACCAAGTTGGCCTTCACCACCAACAATGACTATATGACCAAGATCCGTTTTTACTTGCTTAAATCCGACATCTTTTTCATTCAAATAGGACTCACGCATTAAACGACGTAAAATATCTTCAATAAGTTGCGGTGAAACATCCATCTCACTGGCTTCTTTACGACGTTTCGCCAACATTGATGCTTCACGCTGCGGTGCGTAAATCGGCACACCAGCAGCATGCTTAACCGCCCCGACTTGAGCAACAAGATCTAATCGCTTACGTAATAAATGCAGTAGTTGCTGATCAACGCCGTCAATGAGCTCACGCAAATTGTCTAAATCTAAAGTGGTTTTTTCATTCATCGCTTAAATCCATCCATCGCCGCGTTTATGCTGCGAATCGATTAGGTAATACTGTTTTAAGTAAATTAGCATTGCTACGCAACAATGTCTCAGTAGTTTGCCAATTTATACAAGAATCGGTTACCGATACCCCATAAGCCAGTTCTGACAGAGGCTTATTACTGGATTGATTACCTTCATTTAAGTGACTTTCAAGCATCACCCCAATAATTGAACGGTTACCTGCATGTATTTGTTTAAATACATCCTCGCAAACTAGTGTCTGTCTTGTATAGTCTTTTGATGAATTGCCATGACTACAATCAATAATCAATCTGGCATTTAATTTGGCTTGATGTAACTGCGCTTCACACTCTGCCACACTGTCAGCATCATAATTAGGTGTTTTGCCACCACGTAAAATCACATGGCCATCGGGGTTACCTGCAGTTTGCAGTAATGACACTTGCCCTTGCTGGTTAATGCCCATAAAGCGGTGACTGCTTGCCGCAGATTGCAGTGCATTAATCGCCACTCCAAGTTTACCGTCAGTGCCGTTTTTAAATCCTACTGGCATGGATAAGCCAGATGCCATTTCACGGTGAGTTTGCGACTCTGTGGTTCTGGCACCAATGGCCGACCAAGTCACCAGCTCTGACATATATTGTGGGCTAATGGGGTCTAACGCTTCAGTCGCTACCGGCAGCTCGAGCTCTGCAAGCCAAATCATCAACTCACGCGCCATTCTCAGTCCCTTTTCAACATCGAATGACTCATCCATATCAGGATCGTTGATAAGGCCTTTCCAACCTACTGTCGTGCGAGGTTTTTCAAAGTAAACCCGCATCAAGATATAAAACTCATCACTGAGATCATCATGTAATTTTTTAAGCTTTAGGGCGTATTCTTTGGCAGCATCGATATCGTGAATAGAGCATGGGCCAGTAACGATTAATACTCGATTGTCACGTTTGTGGACAATATCGGCAACGGTTTTACGTGCGTCAAGAATGTACTGATAAGCGTGATCAGACAGCGGCAATGCTTTTTTTAATTCTGCTGGGGTGACCAGTACTTTCTCTGAACTAATATGAACGTTATTAATCGTATCTTGCTGCATGATATTTCTCACTTCTTAAAAAATTATTTCTGTCTTGGGGCTATCGCGTAAACCATGACTGCACTAACTGACCTTACTAAAAAGTAACACTGTACCGCTACGCCATTACAATGTTGGGCTAACTATGCCTTGGATTAAGCCACTAATCAACCACTAAATTTAATTTTCTCCAAAAACACAAAAACCCGCCATAAAGGCGGGCTATTGTGCGAACACTGCATCTAATTTTTTTAAGCGGGTAACTAGTCTTACTTAGTTGCCAACTTTTCACGGATACGTGCAGATTTACCTGAACGATCACGTAAGTAGTAAAGCTTAGCACGACGAACACGACCGCGACGCTTAACTTCGATGCTAGCTACTAGTTTACTGTGCGTTTGGAAACCACGCTCAACACCTTCGCCATTAGAGATTTTACGTACTGTAAATGCAGAATGAAGACCACGGTTACGCTTAGCGATAACCACACCTTCAAACGCTTGAAGACGTTCTTTGTTGCCTTCAACTACACGTACCTTAACTACTACTGTATCACCAGCACCAAATTCAGGTACATCTGTTTTCATTTGCTCTTCGTTGAGCATTTTAATGATGTTGTTCATAACTTACTCCGTTCTAGAAATAACTGGGCTTATGACTACACAGGTTTGTCTAAATTTTTGACAAACTCCGCTAAAAGAGTCTTTTGTTCGCCAGTCAGAGCTAGATTTTCAAATAATTCTGGTCGTCTTAAAAAAGTCCTACCAAGACTTTGTTGCAACCGCCAGAGTCTAATTTTTTTGTGGTCACCGCTTAAAAGCACTGCTGGTACACCGACACCATCTAAAGTTTCAGGGCGTGTATAGTGTGGACAATCCAATAAGCCATCAGAGAAAGAGTCTTGCTCTGCTGACGCTTGCTTACCTAGTACACCAGGTACTAACCTTGCAACTGAATCAATTAAGGTCATCGCCGGTAATTCTCCGCCCGAAAGCACATAATCACCAATTGACCACTCTTCATCAATTTCAGATTGAATAATACGTTCGTCAACACCTTCGTATCGACCACATACCAACACTAAACTTGTTGATTTACTTAACTCAGAAACGCCTTGCTGATCCAGCTTACGTCCCTGAGGTGATAAATAAATCACCTTTGCACCGTCACCTGCCGCAGCTTTCGCTGCATGAATAGCATCGCGTAACGGTTGCACCATCATCAACATGCCTGGACCACCACCGTAAGGTCGGTCATCAACAGTGTTATGTCGATCATGGGTGAAATCACGAGGATTCCACGTTTGCAACTCTAACAGGCCGTTTTTAACGGCTCGACCCGTGACTCCAAAGTCTGTAACGGCACGAAACATCTCAGGAAACAGGGTTACTACCCCTAACCGCATATGATGTACCTCGACTTAAAAGTCTGGATCCCAATCCACTAATATCTGTTTGCTTTGCAAGTTCACCTCAAGGACGAACTGCTCAGGGACAAAGGGAATCATTCGTTCCGCTTTGCCAAAAGCATCTTTTACGTTAGCTTTAACAAGGAGTACGTCGTTCGATCCTGTTTCCACGATCTGATCGACTTCACCCATGTTGTAACCTTTGGTGTTAGTCACAGTACAACCAATCAAATCTCGCCAGTAGAATTCATCTTCTGACAAGTTTTTCATTTGGTCTGACTGAATGGCAATCTCACAATTTGTAAGTGCTTGCGCATCCTCTCGTGTATTTACGCCTTCTAAGCAAGCCACGAGTGCTTTACCTTGAAAACGCCACTGAGAGACCTTAACCTCACGCCATTCACCTTGTTCTTTTATGTACCAAGGGGAATATTCAAAAATACCTTCAACAGAATCGGTATAAGAGGTGATTTTCATCCAACCTTTAATACCATGACTAGAACCTATTTTGCCTAGTACGATGGGTTGTTGATTACTACTCATCTTTATACCTTAACGCTATTAAGCAACAGCTTTACGAGCGTCTTTGATCAATTTTGCTACGCGATCTGAAGTTGCAGCACCAGTTGCAACCCAATGATCAACACGATCTAAATCTAAACGTAAAGTTTCTTCTTGACCTTTAGCTAAAGGGTTGAAAAAACCAACACGTTCGATGAAACGACCGTCACGTGCATTGCGGCTATCTGCTACAACGATACTGTAAAATGGACGCTTTTTTGCGCCGCCACGAGCTAAACGAATGGTAACCATGCGTTTTATTCCTCTAATGATTTGCTAGAAGCAAAAATAAAAAACTGGGACTCCGTGTTCGCGAAGGGCCCCAGTAGAAAGCCGGAAGATTTTACCTGACTTTTCAACTATTGCAACCAAATCCGACGATTTTTACATCGAAGGCTAATGCCTGCAATAGGTCAAAATAAATCTAACCGGCGGTATTTGAATAGATATCCATGAAAAACTTAGGCATTAACGTCCTGGAAACTTCATTCCCGGAGGCATCATACCGCCCATACTGCGCATCATTTTTTTCATGCCACCTTTACCTGACATTTTTTTCATCATTTTTTGCATTTGAGTAAACTGCTTCAAAAGACGATTAACATCCTGAATTTGAGTGCCAGAACCTAAGGCAATACGACGTTTTCGTGAACCTTTAATGATATCAGGACGCTTGCGCTCACCTGGTGTCATTGAATTAATAATAGCTTCCATTTGGCCAGTCATCTTGCCATCTTGAACTTGGGCTAACGCTTCGGGTGGTAATTGGCCTACACCTGGCAGCTTTTCAATCATGTTCATCATGCCGCCCATATTCTTCATTTGCAGCAGTTGTTCGCGAAAATCCTCTAAATCAAAGCCGCCACCTGATTTCACTTTTGAAGCAAGCTTCATGGCTTTGTCTTTATCAACGCCACGTTCTACTTCTTCAATGAGTGAAAGCACATCGCCCATACCAAGAATACGTGAAGCAATACGCTCAGGGTGGAATGGCTCAAGGGCATCAATTTTTTCACCGACACCTAAGAATTTAATCGGTTTTCCAGTAATATTACGAATCGATAACGCCGCGCCGCCACGTGCATCACCATCAATCTTTGTCAGAATCACACCGGTTAACGGTAATGCTTCATTAAATGATTTTGCAGTATTAGCTGCATCTTGGCCAGTCATAGCATCGACAACAAAGAGTGTCTCTACAGGATTAACGGCTGCATGAAGGTCTTTAATTTCATCCATCATCGCTTCATCAACATGCAAGCGACCTGCGGTATCGACAATCACAACATCAATGAACTTAAGCTTGGCATGGGCAATCGCGGCAGTAGCAATATCTACTGGCTTTTGGCTCACATCCGATGGGAAAAACTCAACTTCTACTTCGGTGGCTAAGGTTTCTAGCTGTTTGATCGCTGCAGGGCGATAAACATCGGCACTCACTACCAGTACTGATTTCTTTTCGCGTTCACGTAAAAATTTAGCCAGTTTGGCAACACTGGTGGTTTTACCCGCACCTTGTAAACCTGCCATCATTAATACTGCTGGCGGTTGACTAGCGAGGTCTAAGGCTTCATTGGCCTCACCCATTGCAATTTCAAGTTCATTTTGGACAATTTTAATGAATGCTTGTCCTGGACTTAAACTTTTTGACACCTCTTGACCAACAGCGCGTTCTTTTACACTGTTAACAAATTGGCGTACCACTGGCAAAGCAACATCAGCCTCAAGCAGCGCCATGCGCACTTCACGTAAGGTATCTTTAATGTTGTCTTCGGTTAAGCGACCACGACCACTAATATTCTTGAGGGTGCGTGACAGTCTGTCAGATAGATTCTCAAACATGCGCTGCTGTATACCTTAAACGATTCCATAATTGGCGCCCATTATACCCAAACTACTTCAATATGCGACATCAGCCTGCGCTATCAGATTTGATATTCATCATCTTTCGTAAAGAATTTGCAGTTAAATGATGGAAACTGTTAAATTTTGAGTCTTAGGTCACTCCACTATTGGGGGGCGTTCGTGTTAATCTTAACTAACTAAAGATGTGCTGATTTTATATTGTAAAAAACAACGGCACTCATAACTTGATAGGTTTATTCCAGATGGTCATTTTCCCAGCTTCGGCGATGTTGTTTTATTGCATTGCACTTATTTTAGTGACAAGCCGACTTTTCCACGCAGAAGGTCCCAATCGCAAGCTCGTTGCTATCTTTGCATCCATTGCCGTTGTGCTTCATGGCATTGCATTATCACAAACCATTTTTACCGCTGATGGGCAAAACTTTAGTTTAACCAATGTGATTTCACTGGTTAATTGGATTATTGCCTTTAGCTTTACCATTATCATGCACCGCTTAAAAGTGATTGTTGTGGTGCCTGTGGTTTATGCTTGCTCAGTTATTTCGGTTGCTGTGCTGTGGCTCATTCCCCCTCAATACATCATCCACTTTGATGTTCACCCAGAAATCCTAGCACATATTGTATTATCGCTTATGGCCTACAGTGCCTTGATGATTGCAGCTCTGTACGCTATTCAGTTGTGGCTAATCCAAAATAAATTGAAAAACAAGAAAACCATGATGAGCCCCGGCATGCCGCCATTAATGACAGTTGAAAAACAGCTGTACCATTTGGTGACTATCGGAGTGATGCTACTAACATTATCACTGGCGACAGGGTTTATCTTCTTGGAAGATATGTTTGAAGATGGCAAAGGTCACAAGGCTATTTTATCAATTATGGCCTGGGTGGTTTACTGTGTGATGCTTTGGCAGCATTACAGCATCGGTTGTCGTGTTCGTACAGCTGTAATATATACCTTATCTGGGGCAACGTTACTTTCTCTGGCTTATTTTGGCGCACGAATCGTTACTGAAATTATTTTACGATAACCGTATATTTGGTTGAATAGTATGAACCAAGCTTGACACTCATGACGAATGATTGATACTCATCATTCGTCTTTTTTTTACTACAATAACTGGAGCCATTTTTGGACGCTATTTCTACCAGCGCACTCCTCTTCTCTCTGTTGGTGTTAATTTGTATCTCAGCCTATTTTTCGGGTAGTGAGACCGCCATGATGACCTTAAATCGCTATCGCTTACGTCATTTAGCAGCTAGCGGCCATAAAGGTGCTATTCGTGCACTAAAAATGTTAGAGCGACCCGACCGCTTGATTGGCCTGATTTTAATTGGTAATAATCTGGTTAATATCTTAGCCTCAGCTATAGCAACCATTATTGGCATGCGCTTATTTGGTGACATGGGCGTAGCTATTGCCACAGGTGTTTTGACTTTGGTGGTTCTCATCTTTGCCGAGGTCACCCCAAAAACCATTGCCGCCTTACACCCTGAACGTATTGCCTTTCCGTCAAGCTTGCTATTAAAAGCCTTACTGTCGATATTATGGCCGCTAGTGAAAGTAATTAACTTAATCACTTCTGGTTTTTTACGGGTATTAGGAATTAAAAATGTCAGTGTTAATGATGCCCTTAGCCAAGAAGAATTACGCACGGTTGTTCATGAAGCTGGGGCATTGATCCCGCAGCGACATCAAGAAATGCTTTTGTCGATTCTAGATTTAGAAAAAGTCACGGTTGAAGACATTATGATCCCGCGCTCAGACATTTATGCCATTAACGTTAATGACGAATTCAAACTGATTAATAAACAGGTGACTCAAAGCCCGCACACACGAGTGTTGGTGTATCGCGATAATATCGATGATGCCGTCGGTTTTATCCACCTGCGTGATGCCTTAAGACTGCAGTCAAAAGAAGAATTTAGTAAGTCGACATTATTAAGAGCCGTAAAAGAATTGTACTTCATTCCAGAAGGCACGCCGTTAACGGTACAACTGTCTAACTTTCAGCAGAATAAAGAACGTTTTGGCTTAGTAGTGGATGAATATGGTGATATTCAAGGTTTGGTGACGTTAGAAGATATTCTTGAAGAAATTGTCGGTGATTTCACCACTTCAATGATCACCACTGCCAGTGAAGATATTGATATTCAACAAGATGGCAGTTTCATTATCGAAGCCAGCATCACCATACGTGACTTAAATAAAGAAATGAAATGGGATTTTGCCATCGATGGACCTAAAACCTTAAATGGGTTGATCATCGAACACCTTGAAGAGATACCATCAGCCAGTACTCGCCTTAAAATAGGCCGCTATGACATTGAGGTTTTAGAGGTATCAGATAACATGATTAAAACGGTAAAAGTCATACCGGATGCTGCGCTTACTGAAGTTGAGCAGGATGACTAACATTAGTTAGTTTTAAGCTATTAAAAAGCTAAAAAGGCGCATTGAGCGCCTTTTTTAATACCAAAAATTCAATCAAACTTATGCGGTTTGACGCTTTTTAGCCTCTAACGCTCTGCGTTTATCCCGCGCTATTGGGGTGATTTCTTCTTCAAGTTCTTTGCCAAAGCCAAGCATAAAATACAACTCTGCCATTAAAAAAAACGGCCCTATCAAAAGTTGATTTAAATCGTCAATAAAAGCTGGTTTGGCTTTTTCGTATTTATGGCCGATAAACTGAATCGCCCAACCAACAACAAATACAGCAATGGCCACAAGCCAGCCCGCCCCATGCTGCGCTGCCAGCGTAGTGGTGATAAGCACTGGAACAATAAAAATCGTTAATCCTAACGCTAAACCTTTATGCAAGATGAAGTAGTAAATTAAAGTACCGATAGCAAACGCGGATGCCACATTCACATTGATATACAAATTTGGCAAAGACAGCAAATTCACCGGTATAAAATTTAACATCAAAAATACTGACCAGATAATCAGCGGTACGCCGATGAAATGGGTGCGAATATTATTCGGGTTTAAGTGCACACTTTTATAAGTTGCTAACTGCTCGACCGCTGATTTCATATCACCACCTTTAGTTGTTAGTTTTTTGTGAGTAATGGTTAACTCACGTTAACTTACCCTATCGATATCAGCAAACTCAAGTTTCGCCCTAAAAAGACTCAACCACAAAAAAAGCGCATTAAGCGCCTTTAGATATTTAATATTAACAATTTCAGTCACTAAGACTCAATAATCACAGTTGCAACGGCATAATGCTGCTCATCAGCAATAGTAATATGGCCGCGGGTTGCGCCAAGTTGCTCAAGCCTTGCTAATGCACCATCAGTAAAGCTAATTAGTGGCGCACCATTGTCATCATTACTGATATGAATATGCTGAAATGAAACTCCGCGGCCAATACCAGTGCCTAAGGCTTTCGCTGCGGCTTCTTTTGCAGCAAAACGTTTTGCTAGGTATCGATGGGCTATTTTTGAAGATTGGTAAATTTCAAGCTCTGTAGGCGTGAGTACACGCTTAGCTAACTTATCCCCTAAACGGGCATATTGCAGCTCAATGCGGTTTATCTCAATAATGTCTGTACCAATACCCACAATGGCCATTATTCGCCTCTACGCCCTTCTAGCATTAATGTTTTCATATCTTTTACTGCAGTCGCTAAACCGTCAATGGCTGCTCTAGCGATAACAGCATGCCCAATATTTAACTCATACAACTCAGGGATAGCTGCAATAGCTTTGACGTTATGGTAATGCAATCCATGTCCTGCATTAACAATCAAGCCTTTACTGTGAGCATATTTGGCCATTTCAGTAATGCGCGCCAACTCTATAGCCTGCTCAGCATCCGTTTCAGCATCGGCATAACAACCGGTATGGATTTCAATATAAGGTGCGCCCGATGCTACAGCAGCATCTATTTGGCTTTTGTCGGCATCAATAAATAAAGATACCTTGATGCCTTCTGCAGCTAACGTCGTGACAGCTTGAGTGATTTTATCAAGTTGACCTGCCACATCTAAGCCACCTTCTGTGGTCAGCTCTTCACGCTTTTCTGGCACTAGGCAGGCATAGGCGGGCTTGACTTCACAGGCTATCGCAATCATTTCATCGGTAACGGCAAACTCAAAATTCATCCGCGTTTTAAGGGTTTTAGCCAACAAATACACATCACGGTCTTGAATATGGCGGCGATCTTCTCGTAAATGAATAGTGATGCCATCTGCGCCAGCATGTTCTGCAACCGCTGCGGCATGGATAGGATCAGGGTAACTGGTTCCACGAGCTTGACGAAGAGTGGCAATGTGATCGATGTTAATTCCTAATAAAATTCCACTCATTGTGGCTCCTTAATTGGCAAAACTGACTCGCTAACTAGCAAATCTAAAAAGTAATATTACAAACTAGTGGGCCTATTCTAATGTAAACCACTGGCTGCTCATATATTAAAAAGTTATTGTTTAATAAATAACTTACGGCTAAGTAATGGCTTACCGCCTAATAGCGGCGTTAACAGATAGCGCATGAGCCCTTTGGCTTGATTTAGGTGCTCTGGGGTTAATTGTTTTTGCTTGAGCTGAATGAGCATCTCACCAGCGAGCAAGTTACGACTGCTTGTAAAATGCTCTGATGCGGCTTGATTTACGACAGCAAAACCGGCATCAGTAACAAAACGATAGCTGCAACCTGCCATGATCATCTCACCTAAGGTGTCGTAGTCCAGTGATGGCAAAGCACCTAATTCTAAAAGTAGCTCCATCTCAAAATAGCGTAAATGACTGGAACTAAATTGCTGCGCCAAGCCCATTAAACTGCGGTGATAATGCAGGAATAACCCTTCAGCATGTTGGCCTGAATTAAGTACCCTAACCAGCAGCTCATTAAGATACATAGCAGAATATAAACTTTCAGCTTTAAGGGGTAATGCCGGCGCTGCGGGTTCAACTTGGGTAATAAATTTAAGCGAAGAATCAGTAGAGCCTGATTTGCTATTGAACTGGAATATCAGCGGCTGAAATGGCTGAATGATACTTTTAAGGGATTTTTTTCCGCTACCTACTCTGACTAAGGCATCGACCCTTCCTACATCATCAACTAACAGGTTAACGATCACACTGGATTCTCTGTATGGTCGATGATGTAGTATGTACCCCCTTAACATAGCAGGGTTACACAGTCGCTAAAGTCGGTATTAAGTAAAGCATCGGCTTAGTCTTCACCATAGCCTAAGCTTCGTAAAGCACGTTCGTCATCTGCCCAGCCTGACTTAACCTTAACCCAAACTTCTAAGAAAACTTTATTATCAAACAAGGTTTCCATATCAAGTCGAGCTTGGGTGGCGATAGTGCGGATACGCTCACCTTTATTACCGATAACCATACGTTTTTGGCCCGTACGCTCGACCAAAATCAAAGCATTGATTTGATAAACGCCGTTTTCCATCATTTTGAACTGTTCAATCTCAACGGTGGCATCATAAGGCAATTCATCACCTAAGAAGCGCATTAGCTTTTCACGGACAATTTCTGATGCCATAAAGCGTTGCGAACGGTCAGTGACGTAATCTTCTGGGAAATAAAATCCAGCTTCAGGTAACGACTCACTGGCTAAATCTAAAATTCGTTGAATATTCGTGCCTTTAGTAGCCGAGATAGGCAGAATTTCATCAAATTTAAACTTAGCAGATAACTTTTCAAGATAAGGGAATAAAGACTCTTTATCTTTAATATTATCGACTTTATTGATAGCTAAAACCGTTTTACGCTGACCACTGCCTTGCTCTAATTTCTTGAGCACCATCTCATCATCTTCAGTCCACGTCATGCCATCAACCACAAACACAACCATGCAGACATCAGCAAGCGAACTTGCTGCAGCACGGTTCATGAGGCGGTTAATCGCACGCTTTTCTTCAATATGTAAGCCTGGAGTATCAACAAAAACAATTTGCCTAGCTTCATCGGTATGGATACCCATAATGCGATGACGAGTGGTTTGCGGTTTTTTAGAGGTAATACTGACCTTCTGCCCAAGTAACTTGTTCAGTAAGGTCGATTTACCCACATTAGGGCGGCCGACAATAGCAACCATGCCACAATAGGTGATCTCGTATTTTGCTGTAGCGGCTGGCGCAGCGCCATTCATCCTTGCCAATAATTCATCTAAACTCGGCTCAACTGGTGAGTTCTCTGGCAAGTCTGTTTTTTTGGTCATTTATTAATAAGCTCCAATACCTGAGCGGCAGCTAGCTGCTCAGCTTTTCTTCTTGAAGTACTGACGCCTGTCACTACTTTATTGATTTCTGCTACGCGACATTCAACTGTAAATGTCTGGTCATGGGCCTCACCTTTTACATCAACAACATGGTATTCAGGTAAGGGCTTTTTATAACCTTGCAGATATTCTTGTAAAATCGTTTTCGGATCTTTTTGATTGATGCCAGGTTTGATTTCAGCCAAACGCTGCTGGTACCAGGTCAGTAATAACTTACGACAGGTCTCTATGTCAGCATCTAAATAAATCGCCCCGATAATTGCTTCAACCGCATCAGCTAAAATAGACTCACGTCTAAATCCACCACTTTTAAGCTCGCCAGGGCCTAAGTAGAGGTAATCGCCTAGCTTAAATTCTTTTGCGATAACCGTTAAGGTTTCACCTTTGACTAAGGTGGAACGCATACGGCTTAAATCACCTTCAGTAGCCTTAGGGAACTGATGATAAAGGGCATCAGAAATAATGATTGATAAAATCGAGTCACCTAGAAACTCTAGGCGCTCATTATGTTTTGATGCAGCACTACGATGAGTTAATGCCTGAGTTAATAAATCAACATTAGTAAACTCATAACCCAGCGTACGACACAGTCGCGGTAAGTTTTTAATTGGTTCCATTACTTGATCGCACCTACTCTGTCAAAACGCACCCCGGTTGGTACCCATGTTGGTAACCAACTACTTGCAGGTCGTTCAAATTCAAAACTAATCCAAATCGCTACCGCTTTACCTACTAAGTTAGCTTCAGGGACAAAGCCCCAAAAGCGGCTATCAGTGCTGTTGTCACGGTTATCACCAATGGCAAAGTACTGACCTTCTGGCACAATAAATTCACCCACTGCCGTACCCGGTTGCTCAAAGAAATGTGAGCTAAAATCAGGGCGAGATGGGTTGATTAAAATATCATGTTCTACATCAGTTAACTGCTCGGTATAGCGAGATAACGACACACCTTCATGGGTAAACTCACCACGATTAACTGGCGTTAGCTTAATTGCTTTTGCTGGCGGACAATTTGTTGCTGCATCACATTTAGGCTGAATAAGAAATTGCTTATTTTGGTAAATAATACGGTCACCGGGTAAACCAACCACTCTTTTAATATAGTCTATTTCAGGCTGCTGAGGATATTTGAACACAAACACATCGCCACGCTCAGGCTCACCTGTTTCAATTAGCTTGCTGCGAAAGACGGGGTCACGTAAACCATAACTGAATTTTTCTACCAGAATAAAATCACCTACCAGTAAAGTCGGTTTCATTGAGCCTGATGGTATTTGAAATGGCTCATAAATAAATGAACGCAATATCAATACAAATGCGATAACCGGAAAAATTGAATGGGCAAATTCAACCAAGGTTGATTCACGCGTAATGCTGTATTTTGCATCATCACTCAAATCAGGTTGCTTTGCTTCTGCAAGGGCTAAGCTTTCACGACGTTTAGGGGCAAATATCGTTGCATCGATTAACCAAATTAACCCACTCACAAGGGTTATTATGGTTAAAATAAGAGAAAAATGGGCTGCCATTGAAATTTAAGCTCCTGCCTTTAACACTTTCAAATAATTGTTTAATGAATAAACCGCTGAATAATGAGTATCCTATGGAATACATCGTTAAGCACTAACTGTAATGTTACAAATTATACGAATAAACCGTTGTTGCAAAATTAACTTTTGCTAATGACAACGCCGCAAACTGCGGCGTTATCTGAACTCTAATGAAACCTATGCAGGATTAATCATTAAGTTTCAATACAGCTAAGAACGCTTCTTGAGGCACTTCAACGTTACCGACTTGCTTCATGCGCTTCTTACCTTCTTTTTGCTTATTTAGTAGTTTCTTCTTACGCGAGACATCACCACCATAACATTTAGCGGTAACGTCTTTACGCATTGCTTTAATGTTTGAGCGGGCAATAATCTGACTACCCACCGCAGCTTGAATCGCGATATCAAACATCTGTCTTGGGATCAGCTCTTTCATTTTATCAACTAAAGCTAAGCCGCGATGACGAATGTTTGAACGATGAATAACCATTGCTAGCGCATCAACTCTGTCACCATTGATCAAGATATCTAAACGCACCATATCCGCTTCTTCAAAACGAATAAAGTTATACTCTAATGAGGCATAACCACGACTGGTTGATTTCAATCTATCAAAGAAATCCATGACGACTTCAGCCATTGGCAATTCGTAAGTCACAGAAACTTGATTACCATGATAAACCATATTGGTTTGTACGCCACGCTTCTCGACACATAAAGTGATAACGTTACCCAAGTACTCTTTAGGCACCAACATGTTTGCTTCAACAATAGGTTCACGGATCATGTCGATGT
Organism: Shewanella sp. 10N.286.52.B9; assembly: GCF_002873635.1. NCBI lineage: Bacteria > Pseudomonadati > Pseudomonadota > Gammaproteobacteria > Alteromonadales > Shewanellaceae > Shewanella > Shewanella sp. 10N.286.52.B9. The sequence continues at coordinate 79,050 of NZ_MCTY01000165.1, read as the reverse complement.
TATTGATTGGCGGTAAATCTGATGGGTTATCTACATACACCACCTCACCATTGTTCAATTGAACTTCATAAACAACCGTCGGTGCTGTGGTAATCAAATCAAGGTTGTATTCACGCTCAAGACGCTCTTGAATGATTTCCATGTGCAATAAGCCAAGGTAACCAATACGGAAACCAAAACCTAATGCTGAAGATGATTCAGGCTCGAAAAACAGCGATGCATCGTTCAAGCTTAGCTTGTTTAATGCTTCACGGAAGCTTTCAAACTCATCTGTCGAAATTGGGAATACACCGGCATAAACTTGCGGTGTAACCTTTTTAAACCCGGGTAAAGGCTCTTCGGCACCATGTTTAGCGTGAGTTAAGGTATCACCTACTGGTGCGCCGTGAATTTCTTTAATGCCCGAAATAACAAAGCCAACTTCACCGGCTTTAAGTTCAGGTGTATCTGTTTGTTTAGGCGTAAAGATACCAACACGGTCAGCATTGTAGTTTTGACCGGTAGACATAACTTTAAACTTGTCACCTTTTTTCAAGACGCCATGCTTAATACGTACTAACGAGACAACACCAAGGTAACTATCAAACCATGAATCAATAATCAGCGCTTGAAGTGGTGCATCGATATCACCTTCTGGTGGTGGGATATCCGATACGATGACTTCTAGTACATCTTTAATACCGATACCCGTTTTAGCTGAGCAGCGCACAGCTTCCATAGCATCGATACCAACAATATCTTCGATTTCTGCAGCGACACGCTCAGGATCGGCTTGAGGTAAATCGATTTTATTTAAAATCGGTACCACATCAAGATCCATTTCTAAGGCGGTGTAACAGTTTGCAAGTGTCTGTGCTTCAACGCCTTGACCGGCATCAACTACTAGCAATGCACCTTCACACGCAGCAAGTGAACGGGATACTTCATAAGAGAAGTCAACGTGGCCGGGTGTATCAATGAAGTTCAGCTGATAAGTTTCACCATCATCGGCTTTATAGTCGAGGGTAACACTCTGCGCTTTAATGGTAATGCCGCGCTCACGTTCGATATCCATAGAATCGAGAACTTGAACGTCCATTTCACGGTCTGATAAACCACCACAAAATTGGATAAGGCGATCAGACAATGTTGATTTGCCATGGTCGATATGGGCAATAATTGAGAAGTTTCTAATGTGTTTCATGTGGGTGAAATGGCTACTACTAAAATGGTGGATATAATGAGGTCGAATTGTACCTGATAAAGGGGTTAATACCAATCACAATCAATAATTGGACAAAAAACAATAATAAAATCGCCCTTCATATCTGATAAATAATGCTATCTAGCCCCGCGAAAGGCTGATCCCTTGGCCTAAATACGCTGTAATGATGGGCGTCGAGGCTTTTTCAAGCGTTAGCGCTTTGCTTTTACCGGCTTTCCAAGCCATGAAACTGCCTATCGCTGCAAGCATCATTGCGCCATGGTCAGTGTTGATATCCAAAAGACCAGCTAAGCCCTGCCCCATAATAGCGCCTAAAAATAACCCAACTAAAGGAGTGATATAAACCAGCATTGCTGCTTTTAATATCACGGATTCAGGCAGAGCAAGTTTCAGTAAATCACCCGCTTCGCAGGCTTGTTCTGCCATCAGAGAGAATTGCTGCTTTTTAATCGAAAAGGCTTTAGCAACCGTTGAGGTGCCACAATTGTCACTGCTTGAACAATGATTACAAGCACTCTTAAGTTCAATCTCAACGGTGACCCACCCTTTGGGATCGTAAGCGATTACCGTCGCCACCTCCTCCAACATCGATTGCGATAATGCTGGAGGTGATTGAGGTTTTTGCGCTGATGTTGAGTCTACTTGTTGAGTCATAGCGAAAGGCGCCCTGTAAGTTAAGTGCTAGTGATTCTAGCACTTATTTTAACGCTTGTTTTATGGCTAGTTACTTTAATACTCGTTATTTCAAGACCATTTATTTCAAGAATCTTTATTTCAACACTAGGCTTTTAGCAATACGATTAAGCGTATCTGCAGGCACTTTACCCACAGCAACTACTTCAACATTGCCCACTTGCTCAACCACCATTGAAAGGCCGTTGCGGGTAATTAGCTCATCAGGCATTGGACTATCACCCATTCTGGCCACATACACTGAAATGTTAACTAAGCCATCGGTTAAAGCGATATATTCAACTGATTCATCACTGCCAAGTAAGCGGTGATGATCTTTTACTACTAAATGAAACCCTGCAGGTAACCAAGTAAATTGCCAATTCTGTCCTTCAATCCGTTCAGCTGGGTTCATCACAGGCGGCAGTTCTTGCTTTTCAGCTTCGACTAAAATGCTCGCTGGCTCACCAAGCTCTATTAGCTCAATGACCATCATTTGCTCAATAAGCTGTTTGTCTTGGTTAATCATGTCATAACGCAGTGGTAAATGGGTTTCCATGTCCACCCAAACTTGTGACATAAAGCGGTGTTCATCAACCGGAATAATGCGGATCATTTGCCCAGGGCGCCCAGCTATACGGCTTCTTCCACCTAAAACAAATTGATACCCCTGCTCTAAAGAATTGATATTAGATGCAAAAATAGCAGGCCAAAGACCTTGAATACGGGGAGCGCTGATGCTGTATGCCGGTTGGTCATGCTCAATAAATGTTACCGTATCAGCAACTCTGACCGCATTTTTAGGGGGGCCATTGAGGTACTCTAGAAAAGCGACTTCTTTATCATTGACCGTACCATGCAGATAAACCAGTGGTCGTATGTGGTCGGCTTGCAGTTGAATAATAGAAGATTTGAATTGTTTGGTTTGTAATGCTTGGCTCATACTTTCAAGCCAAGCTTTCGCTGATTTTTCTTCTTCGGCAATACTAGGGAAAGCCAATACAGCAAGTACTAACAGGATTAGACGCAAGCTAACTCCGAATTAATGATTAAAATCGTTTAGTTCAATTTCGCTATTGTTGTCCACAACCGCACCTGAATTCAACCTTTGTTGTAGCATATGGTCTTGGATATAAGAATTTATACGGCGACGTTGCTCAACCATATTATCGTTACTGATATTAGATTGATTTTGTACAGCCCCAGTTTGGAGACTAACAGGTGACGCAGTCCCAATTAAAGGACGAGTATTTAACACAGGTAATGGTGAGTCTACACTTGGGTCTTGCTCATAATTTTGCACACCAACAATTGCTACCATAGCCACAGTTGCAGCAATTGCATATTGACCAAACTGTTTGAAAAACGGTACCACATTATCTTTCTTAGTCTCGTTCACGGTTTCAGTATCATGTACTGAAGTTGTTTGAGTCTGAGGTGCAATAATGGCTGGCTCTAATTCTATTGCCGCTGCAATATTAGCAGAAAGATCCAAATCAATTGTCTGTGGTAACTCGCCGCGCATTGCATCGCCTATCATGTGATAGTTTTGCCATTTGCTATGTGAGCCTTCGTCTGCTGACAATTCCGCTAATGTTTTTGCATCAACTTCGCCGTCAACTGCTGATGAAACCCATTCTTGACCTGATTTAAGCATTTTTCACCCATGTCATAAAGACTGTTACTGTTCCAGCAAAGGCTGGAGTTTTTTATCGATTGATTCCCGTGCGCGGAAGATCCTTGATCTCACCGTCCCAACAGGACAATCCATGATATTGGCAATATCCTCGTAACTCATACCATCGAGTTCTCGTAATGATATTGCAATTTTCAATTCTTCTGGCAACGTTTCTAACGTTTCAAAAATCACCCGATTAATTTCATCTGATAACACCAAGCGTTCTGGTGAAGCAAATTCCTTTAATGCATCGCTGCCTTCGTAGTATTCAGCTTCTTCGGCGTCAACACTGTTAGCCGGTGTTTTTCTGCTCTGAGAAACCAAATGATTTTTTGCAGTGTTTACTGCAATGCGGTAAAGCCAAGTATAAAAAGCACTTTCACCCCGAAAGTTGGGTAATGCACGGTAAGCTTTAATAAAGGCTTCTTGTGCAACATCTGCTATGTCCGCTTGGTTTCGTATGTATCTCGAAATTAAGCTCATTACCTTATTTTGGTATTTTTGGACTAGCAAATTGAAGGCGTTTTTATCACCACGCTGAACACGTTCAACTAACTGTTGATCACTTATTTGTCCACTCATCCGAGCCGACTACTCCTAAATCTATAATACTGATTTCTCAGTCGCTCGAATCATATTCACATTAAAGTAGACTCGCATGCTTTGAAAAAGTTCGATATTGAATGAAAAAAAATTAATTTAATTAAAAAATTAGCGATTACCCCATCTAATAGTAATGTCTAAGTACCCAAAAAAGCGTAATTGATTTACCATTGAGGAACATATTAAGTACTCCATGATACCTTATGAAACAAGCAGTTGAACACCAGTCTGATATTTTGGTTATAGGTAGCGGTGCAGCAGGATTAACACTTGCCCTGCATCTAGCTGAAAAGTCTAAAGTTATTTTACTTTCTAAAGGCCCTTTGGCGGAAGGTTCGACTTATTATGCCCAAGGTGGAATCGCATCTGTATTCGATGAATCGGACACTATTGAATCACATGTTAACGACACGCTCATTGCTGGCGCAGGACTTTGTGACAAAGAAGTGGTGACTTACACGGCTGAAAATGCCAAAAAGTCGATGCAATGGTTAATTCAATGCGGTGTGGCATTTGATAAAGAAGAAACTGACGGCGATCAAAGCGCAGCACCTTATCATTTGACCCGTGAAGGTGGTCACAGCCATCGACGTATTTTGCACTCTGCCGATGCAACCGGTAAAGCAGTACAATCAACCTTGCAAGAACGCGCAATCGCGCACCCGAATATTAAAGTACTTGAGCGATATAACGCCATTGACCTAATCACCACTCGCAAATTAAACCGCCCCGGTAATCGTGTAGTGGGTGCTTATATTTGGAACCGCGATGCTGAGCACGTTGAAACGGTAACAGCCAAATTTGTTGCTATCGCGACAGGTGGCTGTTCAAAGGTATATCAATATACTTCTAATCCGGATATTGCTAGTGGTGACGGAATCGCCATGGCTTGGCGAGCGGGTTGCCGTATTGCCAACATGGAGTTTAATCAATTTCATCCAACTTGCTTGTATCATGCTGATGCTAGAAATTATCTGCTCACTGAAGCATTACGTGGTGAGGGCGCATATTTAAAACGACCTGATGGTAGCCGTTTTATGCCTGAATTTGATGAACGCGCGGAACTTGCTCCCCGTGATATTGTGGCAAGGGCAATCGATTATGAAATGAAGCGCTTGGGTGCTGATTGTCTGTATTTAGATATCAGCCATAAACCCGCTGAATTTGTCATCAAACATTTTCCCACGATTTACAGTCGCTGTTTAGAATTTGGTATTGATATCACCACCGATCCCATCCCTGTGGTGCCTGCAGCCCATTACACCTGCGGCGGCGTCATGACAGATTTGCATGGTCAAACTGATATCAATGGCCTATATGCCATTGGTGAAGTAGCCTACACCGGCTTACATGGTGCCAACCGACTGGCCAGTAACTCCTTATTAGAGTGCTTGGTTTTTGCTAGAGCTGCTGCTCAAGATATTGAAAGCTTGCTTGAAAAAGTGCCGACACCCGGGCCTGTGCCACTCTGGGATGAAAGTCAGGTTAGTAACTCAGATGAAGAAGTGGTCATTGCCCATAACTGGCATGAACTGCGTTTATTCATGTGGGATTATGTAGGAATTGTTAGAACCGATAAACGCTTGGAGCGCGCGCTACGCCGCTGCGCATTGTTACAACAAGAAATTCAAGAATATTATAGTAACTTCAGAGTCAGTAACAATTTACTGGAATTGAGAAACTTGGTTCAAGTAGCTGAGTTAATCATTCGCTGCGCCATGGAAAGAAAAGAAAGTCGTGGCCTACACTATAATGCCGATTACCCAGAGCAAGTCGATAATCCAAAGCCAACTATTTTACAACCTGAACGATAGCGTTAAGATTATTAACGCTTTTGATATGCGATTAATTGACGACACAGGTTTCGGTAACTGCTGTCGTCAAGCATGTCGCTCCAGACAATTAATAACTGCCTTTTTCCCCGAGTTGCAACTCCCCGCTCATCTAAAACGTCAAGTTCAATAAACATCACTGCAGCAAATACAGTGACTATTGAACTGCGCCATAATTGAAATTCTTGCCCTTGGGATAACTTACCTTTACTTGCATCAAGTAAAGAAAATTGGCAACGCCAATGCCTTAACGCCAACAGATGAGCGACAAAAAAAGCCAGATACGAGATAAGAATAAAATAGAATGCCAGTTGATAAGCCCAGTGGCGATAATCTGGCCAAAGAATAAAGCTGCTTAAACACACACAGAGCAATACAATATGTGATAAAAATTGATTAAATGAAGCGCTTAAGCTGAAATGCATCAGTTAAGCACCTTCATCTTTTGCAGTAAGCTCATATCGCTATAAACTAGCTTATGGTTGAGGGCGACCACGAACCGTAACTATCATGTCAGCCATAGCAGCATCAGGGCAAACTTCATGCCCCATAAACCAAGCAAATAACTCAGGGTCTTCACAGGCTAATAAATCAATGAAGGTTTGCTTATCTTTATCAGCTAAAGCTTGGTAATGTTGCTCTACAAAAGGTTGAAAAAGAACATCTAACTCAAGCATCCCTCTTCGACAAGCCCAGCGCACTCTTGCTATATTCATTAATTCCAATGTACTTCTCCTAACATCTCTTCGGATACTTTATAGATGTTGCAAACTTCGATGCTCAACATCTTGAACTTGTGGATCAACACCAGCAAACAAATCATTAAAGTCTGTTTCTAACAAGCGTTGAACCGCAGGGTGTTGAATCATCCTCTCAGCAAACATGACATGATACTCTTCTTTAATATCAGTGGTTTCACCCAGTAATACCATGCCTTGGGAGAGTATATCATGACGATAAATAGAGGGAGCAACAAATATACCGCGCTTAAACAAACCAAATGCTTTCATCATAGCTGCATCATCAAACTCACCTAAAATACTCACATTAAGATTTTTTTCAGCAAACCAGCGATGTAACTGTTGCCCAAGGGAAGTACGCTTGCCTGGGATCAGTAATTTCTCTTGCTCAAGACATGCTGGAAAGTCAGCAGAGGGCTTTGATGAAGAGAAAAAGCTAATACCGCACTCGCCTAACTTTTTGGATAAGATTTCAGGGTATTTAAGTGATACGCCAGCACAATCAGATAAAATCATATCTAATTTATGTTCACGTAACCTTGCTATCAGGCTTTCATGGGTTGATTCATAACAGCTCAAATGCATTGAACCGTCACTTGGGATCACTGTCAGTAAAACGCGACTGGCTAAGGCTTTAGACAGGGCATCAGCAATACCCACTTCAAATAACACTGAGTCATCTTTTTGATAAGAGAGTAAATCGATCATTTCGTAGCTTAGACTAAACATCTTATCAGCATAACGAAATACGATTTCACCAAGTTCGGTGGATTCAAGGTTGCGGCCGACACGTTTAAATAGACTGCCATTGAGGCGTTCTTCTAAAGCGCGAATTTGACCTGTGATAGTTTGCGGGGCTAAACATAAAGCGACGGCAGCCTTGGCTACCGTCCCTTTCTTTCTAACCATCCAAAAATAATATAGATGGTTATAATTTAAATGTTGCATTCATATAAGCCAGCTAATGAAAGATGACTTATTTTAGTCTCTGACAGTTCAACAAGCTATCAATTAATATCGACAACTCATTTAGGTCATTGATGTTTTTATTGGCCGTTTGTTCTTGAATGGCCAAAACAATATCTGCCTTGTCAGGGACTCTTTCTGCACAAAAACTGCGGTTAGCCTCTTGATAGCGTTTACCTGCGCGGTATTTAAGCGCTCGAGACTCATAGCCACTATCAGCGTCTAATCGGCTAGCAGAAGCGTCGTCGTGGTACATCAATGCACCATCAACCACACCATCTAAGTAACTTTTACACTCGCTTGATTCAACATCCTTTTGACAAACATTGAATGACGTTGCTTGGGCAGGAACAACGGCCCCAATAGCAAAGGCTAACATTAGCAGTTTAAGTTTCATTTAATCACTCCAGCTTATTTTGCTTCAGTTTTAGGAAGCACCTTGTTTAACCAGAAATAACCCACTAATGCAGCTAGCATTGAACCGGTTAAAATACCTAATCTTGCAAAATCACCATATTGATCAGGTGCACCATCAAAGGCAAGCGACGAAATAAATACTGACATAGTGAAACCAATACCAGTCATCACTGCCACAGGGATAATTTGACTCCAGCCAATTCCTGGTGGTAATTCAGCTAATTTTAGTTTTACCGCAACATAACTAAACAGTAATACACCTACAGGCTTACCTAATAGTAGGCCTAAGATAATACCGATAGTTACTGGCTCAACTAACGAGGTTACGCTCATACCTGCAAGTGATAAGCCTGCATTGGCAAAGGCGAATACGGGTAGAATGAAGAAGGTGCTCCAAGGGTGTAGGCTATGCTCTAAATGCTCAGATGGTGATGAGCCGTCTTTAGCCCGCAATGGAATACAGAACGCAATAATCACACCTGCTAATGTGGCATGTACGCCAGATTTAAGCACTGCAACCCATAAGATCAGACCAAGTAAACCGTAAGGGATCAGTGAGCTGACACCTTTGCGGTTCAGAGCAACCATTAATACAATTGAAATAGCTGCAACAATCAAGCTTACCATCGATAAATCAGCACTGTAAAATAGTGCGATAATGACGATTACGCCCAAGTCATCGATAATGGCTAATGCAAGTAAAAAGACTTTCAATGCCACCGGAACACGGCTACCAAGTAGCGCCATGATACCGAGTGCAAAGGCAATATCAGTCGCAGCTGGAATTGCCCAGCCCACTTGAGTCACAGGATCTGAGTAGTTGAACGCTAAATAAAATAACGCTGGGAACAACATACCACCAATAGCAGCAAAGGTAGGTAATGATGCTTTTGAAACGCTTGAAAGCGCACCTTCTAGCAGTTCACGTTTAACTTCTAAACCAATTAGTAGGAAGAATAACGCCATAAGACCATCATTAATCCACAACAGTAATGGCTTATCTATATCCAGTGAACCGATACGTACTTGGACTTCTGTATCAAGAAAACCACTGTATAAACCCGCTAATGGCGAATTTGCCATTAACATCGCCAGCACTACAGAGATCATCAAAATGATACCCCCTGCAGATTCTTGACTTAAGAAATTCTTAATTGCACGTTCCATAATTTTCTCCACAAAAAACAATTAATTCGAGTCTAGCGGAATTATTCAAACAATCATAATCGTTAGTTTGGGTCTTATATGTCGGGATTTCCGAGGTATTAAACAAAATAACACGAACAAGATCACATTTAAGTGTATTAACGTGAGCCCAAATTGCCAACATATCGCTTTTTTAAGCTAATCAATTACCAACAAGCTTCTTGAAAAAAATATCAACTGCTGAATAAAAATACAATCAGCTAAATTAATTAATCTTTTATTTACAATACTCTGCAAAATTATTATCACAAGCATTATTAACTAACATTGTCTTTTTAGTCTTAAAAAGCAACTTAGCAATGAGGCTGTTTTGCATACACTGTCCCCATAAAATCATTAAAGGTTAGCTGTTATTTTCATTATCGGGTTTAAAAATCGTCGATACTTTACGCAGTAGAAGACAATGGCTTTGGTTTAGATGTAAACCAAAGCCATTGGGTGAAATGATGGCTGAAATGTGATTTATACGGAGAAGGGATACTTAATTGCTTCGTGATGTTGGTAACCAATCACTTCAAAGTCATCCATGGTGACCCAAGTTTCCAAGTCACGTAAACTTTTTATATCAGGATTAATATTCAACTGTGGCGATGGGAATGGATCACGGACAAGTTGCTCAGTTTTCATCAATTCAAGTTGATCTTCATAAATGTGCGCATTGATGATCTTGTGATAAGCCAGACCTGGCTTATTTCCAGTGATCTGCGCCATTAGTGCTAAAAAGGTGTACACCTGAATTTGATTAAAGTTAAGCCCCAAAGGCACATCACATGAACGCTGATAGCTTGTTAGGTAAAGGGTATCACCGAGAAGCGAAAAAGTATGAGTATGCATACAAGGTCTTAAGCAGCCCATGTCAAACTCACCAGGATTATAGAAAGTGATAATCTCACCACGATCGTCAACCCCTTTAGATAAGTTTTCGACAATTTTAGCAAGCTGATCAACGCTTCCACCACAAGGTTTTTGCCAGCGTCTTCCTTGCACTCCGTATACTCGGCCCATATCATCCTCACCTTTGCGGTGTGGATTGTTTAACCAACTTTGGTTGTCATTGGCGTTCATATCCCAGGTTTTAGTGCCGATGGCGCGAAAATCAGCGGCATTATCGTAACCACGAATGTAGCCAATAAGCTCAGCAATTGCAGCCTTCCAGAAGCTTTTACGAGTCGTAATAATGGGAAATTGATTATTGGCAACATCGTATTGTAAATCTGCATTGATCACCGTTAAACAGCGCTTACCTGTACGTTTATTTTCAATCCAGTGGCCGTTTTCAACGATGTGGTTGCAGAGATCTAAATACTGACGCATTTTATTGTCCTATTATTAAAACGTTTATTATTTGCAGAATATTAATTATCAAAACTCGTGGCTAGTGTAATTTTTTTAAGCAGAAAGCGCGAGCTTTAAACCTATTACCATCAGCAAAACTGCGAATATCTTTTTCAGTATCGGCGTTGGCCAAATACTGGCGGCCTTTACCCCTAAAGGTGCAATAAGCATAGAGGTAATGATGATCCCCACTAATGCGGGAATATAAATATAACCGACTGTCCAAGTGGGTAAGTCAGTGGCATTTAATCCGGCAATAACATAGCCCGCAGTACCCGCTATCGCGATTAAAAAACCTGTTACCGACGCAAAGCCAACCGCTTGACGCATTTGTAAACCGCAATAGCACAAGAAAGGCACCAGCAGTACCCCGCCGCCAATGCCCATTAAGCCGGCAACAACAGCTATTAGCATTGAAACGATAAACATCAGCTTAAAACTTGGCACTTTCGCTACGGCTTTGGGTTTTAATGGAAATGCCATTTGTATTGCCATCACTGTGACAAATATCGAGAAAGCCTGCTGTAATACATTGGCTGCTATTTGTTCTGAGATAAAAGCCGATGCTAACGCACCAACCACAATACCCGGCAACATGGGCTTAAAAAGCTCCCAAGGGATATTACCGTGTCTATGATGGGCAATAGCAGAGCTAAACGAGGTCATAATAATTGAGGCTAACGAGGTGGCAATGGCTACATGGGTGAGTTGGCTGGACTCTATGCCTATCCAGGGCAGTAAATAAATCAGTGCCGGTACAATAATAAGCCCGCCACCTATGCCTAACAAACCAGCAAAAAATCCAACCACTGCGCCTAATAACAAGCAAAGTGAAAAAACTAACAATATATTGTCCAACGTACAGCCCTAACAATGAAAAATGTGTAAATTGACTTAGCCAAGTTGCTTTTATCAACTTGTTTAATTAACTAACTTTGCTTCAGTATTTTTATTTCAACTTGCTGATTTTAAATTACTGATTTGAAATTACTGCAATAAGCGTCACGTTGGCCTGTCATTAGTCTAAAATCGACAGCAAATTACGCTGTTGCAAATATTGATTCAATAATTGCCTGACTTGCTCACCATTAGACAAGCTTAATACCTGATCTAGTAATCGCTCAAGTTCAGCTTTGTTAATCCGTCTAAGTAGATAGTTTATCCGCGCAATACTGCCTTGGTTCATACTGAGTTTTTCGTAGCCCATAGCCACTAACAATAACGCGCCCATGGGCTCGCCAGCAAGTTCACCGCAAATACTGGCATCAAGCTGAAAACGGTTACAGTCAGTAATAGTCCATTTTAGCGCCCTTAATACGCCAGGGTGAAAACTATCAAATAATGGACTGACACTGGGGTTATTTCTATCCACCGCAAGCAAATACTGGGTTAAGTCATTACTACCTACAGAAACAAAATCAACTCTTTTAGCCACATCTTCTAATTGGAAAAGCAAAGATGGGACTTCAAGCATTACCCCTATTTTAGGTTTGGGTATTTCTCTTGCGAGCTCTTCAGTCAGCTCTGAATATGCCTGTTCTAGGTAAAGTAATGTTCGATCGATTTCGTCTAAATTACTGACCATAGGCAACAATATCTGCAATTGTGAAGAGTCAGCATTGGCTGTCAACATCGCGCGTAATTGCATTAAAAACAGTTCTGGGTGATCTAAAGATAAGCGGATGCCACGCCAGCCTAAAAAAGGATTATCTTCTGTGATAGGAAAATAAGGCAATGGTTTATCACCGCCCACATCAAGGGTGCGCATCACCACAGGTCTGTCTCGCGCTGCCGATAGTACTTGTTTATAAACTTGAACTTGCTCAAGTTCACTGGGAAAGCGTTGATGCAGCATAAAGGGAATTTCAGTGCGGTACAGTCCAATACCATCAGCGCCTTCTGCCATATCGGTGCTTAAACCACTTAATAAACCGGCATTCAAATAAAGCTGTATTCTTTGACCGTCTAAGGTTTCAGCGGGTAAGGATCTTTCAGCAGAAAATTGTCGTTGCTGGGCTTTACTCTCAGAAATTAAGCAAAGATATTCATGAATAATGGCATCAGATGGCGAAATTAATAATTGGCCGCTATTGGCATTTAGCACTAACTTTTTGTTGTCAACATCTGCAGATAAAACCTGATCAACACCAACAATTGCTGGCACACCCAAGGCTCTTGCCAATATTGCTGCGTGGGCATTTACCCCGCCAAGTTCTGTGACTATTCCTGCAAGTTTTCCTCGAGGAAACTCTGCTAATAATGTGGCATCAACCTCTTTCGCCACCAGTATGACCGGTTTATCAGGTGCGAGTTCTAATTTGTCTGGTTCGATTAATTGGCGTAAAACTTTTTGGCCTAATTCACGAATATCACTGGCCCGCTCTTTTAAATACGGGTCTTCCATCGCGATAAACTGCTCAATATAGCGTTTAGACACCCGGCTAACGGCAGATTCGGCTTGCCAACCTAAATTCACTTCCCGTAGATACTCGCCACCAAGACTGGCTTCACCTAACAGTAATTGTAAAGCAGAAAAAATAGAGGCAACATCATCTACATTTTCACGGTCAAAACGTTGGGATAAAGTGCTGATAATATCACTACAGCGTTGCATAGCAGCTTTTAGACGCTGAATTTCTGTTGCTAAGTCTGTGGCTTGTTCTTCGGGCTGATCGAGAGAGATAGCACCACCAAGCACAAAGCCATCAGCAATGGCGATACCTTTTGACGCTGAAGTACCTTTGAAGACGACTTGTTGTTGAACATTACTGATCGCAGCTTTGTTTTTCAAATTACGTACCACAACCGCTAGTTGGGCCGCCAAAGTCATCAAAAAGGCTTCTTCATTTTCACTAAACTGTCTCGGCTGCGGTTGCTGCACCACAATGACGCCGACAACCTGTTTTTGAAAGATTATAGGTACTGCCAGAAATGCGCGGTACTCTTCTTCTTCAACTTCAGGAAATAGTTTAAATCTGGGGTGTGATTTTGCATCGGCAAGGTTAACAGCTTCTTCTTTTTCTGCCGCTAAGCCCACTAAGCCTTCAGATAAAGGCATTTTGACACGATTGATGGAATTAGGTGCAAGGCCCTCTGTAGCAGAAAGCACCAATTGTTGCTGTTCAAGAATATAAATAGAACAGCAGTGCGTTTGCATTGCCAACTTGGTTTGGGAAACCAATAATGACAATGCCGTCTCTAAGCTATTAGCACTGGCGACAGACTGTGTAATATCCCTAAGCGTATTTAGCACTGCTTCACATCCTTTTTTGATCAGCTAATTTCTATAACGGCCTCTTTTTCGGCTAGGCTCGCGGCCTTGAAATGCCAATGTAATAGAGGAAAACTCCTTCATAACTTTACGGTAAACATCACGCTTAAAAGAAACGACTTGTCTGACTGGATACCAATAATTCACCCAACGCCAATCATCAAACTCTGGATGACCACAGGAATTCAAATTAATCGTGTCGTCACTGTCTTTCAGTTGTAATAGATACCACTTTTGTTTTTGACCAATACAAACTGGTTTACTTTCTTGCCTAATTAACCTCTTAGGCAAACGATATCTCAGCCATGAACGTGTTGACGTTAAAATTTGCACATTTTCAGGTTTAAGACCGACTTCTTCATACAATTCTCGGTACATGGCTTGTTCTGGGGTTTCACCATCATCTACACCGCCTTGAGGAAATTGCCATGAATGTTGTCCAAACCGTCTGGCCCACATTACTTGACCATATTTGTTACAGATAATAATGCCCACATTTGCGCGAAAGCCGTCGCTATCAATCACATGGACTCCAATTTCACTACAAATTAATGACTAGATTGTTTCATAAAGCTCGCCTACGGGCAAACGACTATTTCAATAGAACACTTGGATAAAATAAGCCCTTAGCAACTTTTATCAACAGATGATGACCTTAGTTATCATTATTATCCACAAAATCTGTGGATATCTCTGTTTGAAACTCTAAAATAACTCTAAACAGGCCAAATTACAGTGACAACCACTGTCGTTAACAAAACCAAATCAACAGTAAAAAAACAAACCAATACAACAACTTGACCTTTTGCAGCATTGTTAACTTATAATTAAACCACACAAGAGGTCACTTTTTAAACAGCAAAGGTAATTATTAATTGTGGCCATACAGGCGAAATAAGTTATACACAAAAAACAACATATTTATTTTATAAATATCAAAATAAAGCTATTTTTCACCATTGACTGTCAAAAAAATATCCGCTAAGCATAAACAAATTAAAGTTATTCATTCATTCTGTGGATAAGTGTGTGTGAAATAGTGGAGCAAAAGGAGTGTAACTTTATAAAATGGTCAAACAAACTCACCAACATTCATAAAAGTCGTTAATAAACAGAGCGATATATTACTGCAAAACCTTGGATAACTTTAACCTGCCAAGGCGCTCAAAAAACAACCAGCAGTTGTCATTTTAAAATAATAGATAAAACAGTACACTTTAATACACGCGAACTTTTAAAAGTAAGACATTGCTCCATGATGAATACCCCACCAAACTCAATCGATGAATTGATGCAAAGAGCCTATGACATGGCTGGTGTCAGTTTAGGTGACATAGCAAAAGAGCATGGCGTAAACGTGCCAGAAAACTTAAGAAGAGACAAAGGCTGGGTAGGACAACTGATTGAAATGGAGCTAGGGGCAACGGCAGGCTCAAAACCACAGCAAGACTTTCTTCATTTGGGGATTGAGTTAAAAACCATTCCAATTGATAAACAGGGTAAACCAATAGAAACAACCTATGTCACCGTTGCCCCACTGACCAATATTCAAGGGCTCACTTGGGAAGACAGTGTGGTTTATCATAAATTACAACACGTGCTGTGGATCCCCATTCAGGGTGAAAGAAGTATCCCTGTCGCTGAGCGAAAAATAGGCTCACCAGTATTATGGCAACCCAATCAACAACAATATGTCCAGTTAAAGCAAGACTGGGAAGAGATAATGGAATTAATCGCCATAGGAAAAGTAGAGCAAATCACCGCTCGTCATGGTGAAGTATTACAACTAAGACCAAAGGCAGCCAATAGCCAAGCATTAACTGAGTCAATTGCCGAAGACGGTCTGATTAAGCTCTCTAATCCCCGAGGTTTCTATTTAAAGATCAACTTTACCCACCAAATACTAACAAATGCATTTAGTTAGCGTTACAAACTGTAAATATAAAGGCTTTTTATTAAAACTATTGTAAATACCACTATGACAAGTATGGGAATTTTCTATAAACTAGCCTGTCTTAAAATATCAACGGACTCGATATAATCCTGTGAAAGTACGTCGTCAGACAAGAAAGCTATTATTTGCGATTTTAGCATGGTGTATTGCCATGAGCGCATTTGTCTTTTTCCGATATTCACAAACTCCTGATTTACCTCAATGGGCCATCGGAAAAATAGACTTAGCAACGCTAGCTATTTTTATGGGCTTCGTATTCGGCTGCCTGCATTGGATGTCTAACCTTATTGCCGATTTTAGCGCCATCAGCCGCCTGCCCTATATTTTTTCAGTCATATTTAAAGGCCTATTTTTACTACTCGGTGCCATGACGCTGGCTTATGTCACCCAATTTTTAAACATGTGGGCCATAGAAAACCATTTAGTATCACTAAGGCAAATGCTTACTGCGCATATTTTATACAGCCCAGCATTTCAGGCCTTAGTGATTTATCTCGCCGTGGTACGCGTCGGCTTAGCCTTTATTGAACAAATGGCGCTACTTGTAGGCCCAAGAGTGTTACTTAACATAGGTTTAGGTAAATACCACCAGCCACGTTATGAACACCGACTATTTTTATTTGTGGATATGGTGTCATCTACCGCTCATGCAGAAACATTAGGTGATTACCGTTTCAGTCGTCTAATCCAAGATAGTTTTAGCATGCTGGCAGATACTGTAACCAATAATGAAGCTGAAATTTACCGTTATATGGGTGATGCCGTATTAATTCATTGGCCGTTAGATGAAGGTGTTAAAGAAGATCGCTGTATGAATATCTATTATGAATTCAGCCAACAGTTAAACTGGCATCGCGCTTACTTTGAAGAACATTATGGTTTTGTACCCAAATTTAAAGCTGCTGCCCATTGTGGTCAGGTTGTCGCTGCCGTAGTTGGCGTTCATAAGCAAGAAATTAGCTACTTTAGCGATGTACTCAATACCCTCGCAAGGCTTCAAGATCAGTGTAACCCTTTAGGTCAGAGAATGTTGATCTCCGGTGAAGTCGCCCACCGTTTAGAACGTCAAACCAGCCAATACGATTTAACTGATTTAGGTGCAATGATGCTAAAAGGTAAAAAACACGAAATTGAAGTATTTGGTGTAGCTCCGAAAATAACCCCTTAATGAAACAACACCAAACAAGATAAACCGTTGCCAGCTTGATTACTGCTTTTGCAATAAGCCTTCTAGCATCAAGCCTAAGGTTCTAAAGGTTGAAATACGACTAGTGGTTTGTCGCCAAACCAATCCAATATCACGATATGGCGCTTCACCAGGCGGTGTCATAATCTGAAGTTCAGTGTCATTCAAAATACCAGCATCAATGGCCATTTGCGGTAAAAAGGTCGTTCCTAACTTACTATCCACCATTTGCACCAGAGTATGTAAACTCGTGGCGGCAAAGGGGTTAATCTTAGCACTATTGCCTAATTGGCAAGCCGTAATCGCATGGCCAGTAATACAATGCTCACTTTGCAGTAAGAAAATACTTTCATCGGGCATTTGTTGATAATCAATAGGCACATGGATCCCATTAGATAGTTCCTGATGAACCACCATTTTGAACGGGTCAATGCCCACTTTCATACTATGAAAACCTGTAGTATCCACAGGCAAAGCTAAAATAAGTAAATCCAGCTCACCTTTTCCCAGTGATGCTAACAAACTTTCTGTGGTGTCTTCCCTTAGCAATAAACTCAATTGGGGATAATCAGCTTGGCACTGTTTTACCACTCGACTCAATAAAAAAGGCGCTATGGTCGGAATACAACCTAAGCGGATTTCACCTGTCATTGGTTCACCTTGGTTTTTGACTAATTCGACAAGATCATCAACATCCGTCAATAATTTTCTCGCTCTATCAACCACCTCTTCACCAATGGCTGTGAACATAAATGATTTATGATCACGCTCGATAAGCTGATATCCCAATTGCTCTTCAAGGTTTTGAATCCCACTTGAAAGAGTCGACTGACTAACAAAGCAAGACTTTGCCGCTCGGTTAAAGTTTTGCTCTTGATGCAAATTCACTAAATAAAATAGATTTTTAAGGCTTGGCAGGTTTTTCATTTAATCGATTACCATAAGATGATGTCATTTAAATAATGAATTAACTAAACATAAATAACAATAAATTAAGCTGGATCTAGTCCGCATAATCAGCAAATTTAATGCTGTTACTTTTTTAAAGGCAAAAAAAAGCCCCTTGCGGGGCTTTTAAAAGTCAAAAGCAATTAAGCTTTTGCTTCTAAAAATTCTTTTAATTGCTGTAGATCTGAACCTGCATGCTCAACGATTTGACCTAACCATTTATCATGCTCAGTATCCCAAGCTGGCTCTTCGCCATGTTGAACAAGCTGTGCAAATTGCTGAATACGCTTTAATCCAACAGAACCTGCAGCACCTTTAAATTTATGCGCTTCAGCACAAAGGGTATCTTTGTCATTCGCTTCATTCGCTTTAATGAGGCTTCCTAAATATTCAGGCATTAGCTGCTCAAATAACACGACACTTTTTAATAAAGTTCCAGCACCAATAGCACTACAATATTGCTCTAACGTATTGAGATCCAATACAGACTCTAACTCAACTGTGGCCATCTCGGCACCTCTTAATCAATTCATAACTTTAAAATTGAATTTATAATACTCGCTAAAATCCCCTATGCAACTAAACAAGGCTTTTCAAGTCTAATTTCTGGCAAATGAGCACAGTATTTTAACAAGCTGTTAAAAAAACTTTATAAAGTAAGTGAATAAACTTTCATAAATTGCAGTTAAAGATTGAGTTTTAGTTTTTTTGGGCTGACAAATAGTGCCCTTGTCCACCGTTAGCCGCTAAATTTTGCACGATAGCCACTAAGCCTTCCCATCGATAACCGCACCAATCAGGCGCCAGTAATAGCGGTTTTTTAGCATAAGCTGTGACTCTGTGAAAAATAATATCTTTAGGTGTATGACGAATAAGCTCACTGGCATAGTTGGCGTAGTCTTCTTTTGTGAGTAATGCCATCCCTTTATGACGCCATGCCTTAGCCATTACACTCCCTTCTACTATATGTAATGGATGCAGTTTAATGCCATCAACTCCGGTTTCAATGACACTGTTCAAACTGCGCAAGTAATCACTATAGTCTTCACCGGGCAAGCCAAG
Source organism: Shewanella sp. 10N.286.52.B9 (assembly GCF_002873635.1). Lineage (NCBI taxonomy): Bacteria > Pseudomonadati > Pseudomonadota > Gammaproteobacteria > Alteromonadales > Shewanellaceae > Shewanella > Shewanella sp. 10N.286.52.B9. Next base: position 59,976 of record NZ_MCTY01000165.1, on the reverse strand, counting down.
GATCAAATGAGCACAGACTTTAATGCCACGTTTTCGAGCGCGCTGCACTGTATCTTGATAACAAGCAAAGTCATGACCACGGTTAATGCGCTTTAAGGTGTCATTTTTTGAAGTTTGTAAGCCAAGCTCAAGCCAGACTTCAGTCCCCTTATCTTGATAACTGACTAACAAATCTAAAATATCATCTGGTACACAATCCGGGCGGGTACCAATATGTAAGCCAACAATATCTGAATCTTTAATGGCCTCATCATACTTCGTCTTTAGCACCTGATACTCATCATAGGTACTCGTATAAGCCTGAAAATAAGCAATATATTTGGCACTATCATTTAGCGAGCGCTGCTTACCTTGCTTTAATTGCTCAGAGATACTGGCTTCAGTGCCTTGCTCATAACTAAATGACGACACATTACAGAAAGTGCAGCCGCCTTTACCTAAGGTTCCATCTCGATTTGGGCAAGTGAACTTAGCATCAATTGTCAGCTTTTTAATTCTGCCGCCATATTGCTGCTTACATACTGCACCGAAGGTATTTACAAAATCATCTAAACCCACAATTGCTCCTGACGGCAAAAAGTGGCAGACAATACAGGCTCTGACAGATAAAAACTTAGTGCCACATCAAAAAAACAGTAAATAAATCGATTAATTTATATTCACACAGTGACAAAGGGCACATTTTTGAACTTGGCAGTTACAACTCTTAGTCAAATTAATTGAATAAATAATCATTTAAGGCAATTTACCTGTTCAAACTGTACTTGAAAATAAATTCACTATCCATAAATCAATATCAATCAACACCAAATGTTAACCAAAAGTAAAAGTGACAATTTTGTAATTTTAAAATTCTTTTTATTCATAAGGTTATACGAACAAAAAAACATCTTACGTTAACGTAAGGTAGCTTTTTTATAACATTTGTAATAACAGTAACAATTCATTTTGTTGAGTAATTTAAGTTTGACCTTTATCCATTATCAAGCTAATTTGGGTGGTTCGGGTGCATATCTATGAGAACTTCTCCGCATTATCCGAGTCGTATTAAGTTAGGTTTAGGGAGTTTTTGTATGAGCTTATATCATCCCAGTTTTGAGCGGGACAATTGTGGATTTGGTTTAATAGCCCAAATGGATGGCGATGCTAGCCATCGTATTGTCCGTACTGCTATTCACGGTTTGGATAGAATGAAACACCGTGGCGGGATAGCATCAGACGGTCGCACAGGTGATGGCTGTGGACTATTAATGTCGATGCCGAAAGACTTTTTTGCAGCCATTGCAACTGAAAATGATTGGCACCTTAGCCGCAAGTTTGCAGTGGGCATGCTATTTCTCAGCCAAGATCCAGTCAAAGCTGAAACCGCAAAAGCCATTTTAGAAAAAGAACTCCAGCGTGAAACCTTAAGTGTTGCCGGTTGGAGAAAGGTGCCTGTAAACCCTGATGTACTGGGTGAGATTGGCCGCACAAGCCTGCCACAAATTTACCAAGTGTTAATTAATGCCCCTGTGGGCTGGCGTGAAAAAGATTTAGAACGTCGGCTTTATATGGCCAGACGCCGTCTTGAACAGCAAATCATCGATGATAGCGACTTCTATGTTGCCAGCTTATCGGGTGAGGTTATTGTCTATAAAGGCTTAATGATGCCTGCAGACTTGCCAGCATTTTATTCTGACTTAGCCGATATTCGTCTCAAAAGCACCATTTGCTTATTCCATCAGCGCTTTTCAACTAACACCTCGCCGAAGTGGCCATTAGCGCAGCCATTTAGATTTTTAGCACATAATGGTGAAATCAATACCATTACCGGTAACCGCCAATGGGCCAGAGCCCGTGCTTATAAATTTAATTCACCGCTATTGCCTGATTTACAACAAGCCGCGCCTTTTGTTAATGAAACTGGCTCTGATTCATCATCATTGGATAATATGCTGGAAATGCTATTAGCCGGTGGCATGGATTTATACCGTGCTATGCGCTTACTTATACCACCAGCCTGGCAAAGTAATCCTGAAATGGATGATGAGTTGAAAGCATTTTATGATTTCAACTCGATGCATATGGAGCCGTGGGACGGCCCTGCTGGCATCGTAATGAGCAATGGCCGCCATGCTGCCTGCGCCGTAGACCGTAACGGCCTACGCCCTTCTCGCTACGTTATAACCAAGGATCGCATCCTAACACTGGCATCAGAAGTGGGTATTTGGGATTATTCTGCCGATGAAGTGGTAGAAAAAGGCCGTGTTGGCCCTGGCGAATTATTAGTACTCGATACCATGAATGGCCGTTTGTATTCGTCATTTGAAATCGATAATGACTTAAAACGTCGCCACCCATACAAAGAATGGATGGCTAAAAATAGCCGCACCTTAAAACCTGCGACCAAAATTGATGCCGCTCAACAAGGCGCCAGTAATTTTAGTGCTGATGTGTTACTTCAGTATCAAAAGCAATTTGGTTACAGCCGTGAAGAGTTAGAGCAAGTTATTTGGGTGCTAGCAAGTAAAGGTGAAGAAGCTACTGGCTCAATGGGTGATGATACTCCAATGGCGGTATTGTCGAAAAAATCTCGCTCACTGTATGACTATTTCCGTCAAAAGTTTGCACAAGTCACCAACCCGCCTATTGATCCATTACGTGAAAAACATGTGATGTCGTTAACCACCTGTATTGGGCGCGAGCAAAACTTATTTTGCGAAACAACCGGCGTGGCTTATCGAGTGATGTTTGAATCACCCGTTTTACTTTTTAGTGATTTTAATCAGTTACTTGGTCTTGATAGCAGTTACTACCGTGCGAATACTATTGATTTAAACTACGACGCCCACGAAAACTTAAAGCAAGCTATCGAGCGCATTACCGATGAAGCTGAGCGTTTAGCAAGAAGTGGCACAACCTTACTAATCCTGTCAGACAGAGCCGCCGCTAAAAATGTTCAAGTGATCCCTGCCGCTATGGCTGTGGGCGCGGTGCAGCAACGCCTTGTTGATCAAAGCTTACGTTGTGACACCAACATTATTGTTGAAACTGCATCTGCGCGCGACCCACATCACTTTGCCGTGCTATTAGGTTTTGGCGCGACAGCGATTTACCCTTATCTGGCTTATGAGTCTATTTCAGCCATGGCAAAGAAACATCAAGTAGAAGATGACAGTATCTTGATGTTGAACTTCCGCCAAGGTATTGAAAAAGGCCTGCGTAAAATCATGTCGAAAATGGGGATCAGCACTGTAGGCTCTTACCGTTGTAGCCAGCAATTTGAAGCCATTGGTTTATCTTCAGATGTAATTGAATTGTGCTTTAAAGGCGTGATTAGCCGTATTGAAGGTGCAAGCTTTGAACATTTAGCTAACGATCAAAAAGTGCTTCATACCGCAGCGTTTCGCGCTCACATACCACTGCCACAAGGCGGTTTATTAAAGTATGTTGAAGGCGGCGAGTATCATAGTTTCAACCCCGATGTCGTCAATACGTTACAGCAAAGTCTTAAAGATCAGGATTACCCTAAATATAAGAAATTTGCAGCGTTAGTCGATGACCGCCCTATTGCGACCTTACGTGACTTAATTGGCATTAAAGGCACAAATGCGGCCATTGACGAGTCAAATGTTGAAGCTGCCGGAAACTTATTCCCACGCTTTGATAGCGCTGCAATGAGTATCGGCGCATTAAGTCCGGAAGCCCATGAAGCCTTAGCCGTTGCTATGAACCGCATTGGTGGCCGTTCAAATTCTGGTGAAGGTGGTGAAGACCCAAGTCGTTTCAATAGCGAACGTAACTCAGCGATTAAGCAAATTGCCTCTGGCCGTTTTGGCGTTACAGCCCACTACCTTGTTAATGCTGATGTATTGCAAATTAAAGTCGCTCAAGGGGCAAAACCCGGTGAAGGTGGTCAGTTACCTGGCCATAAAGTGAGTGTTGAAATCGCTGGTCTTCGTCATGCGCGCCCTGGGGTTACCTTAATTTCGCCACCGCCGCATCATGACATTTATTCTATCGAAGATTTAGCCCAGCTGATTTTCGATTTAAAGCAAATCAACCCTAAAGCTTTAGTGTCAGTGAAACTGGTATCTGAGCCGGGCGTTGGCACCATCGCAACGGGTGTTGCGAAAGCTTACGCCGATATGATCACCATATCAGGTTACGATGGCGGTACTGGTGCCAGTCCAATTACGTCAGTCAAATATGCTGGCTCACCATGGGAGCTTGGCCTTGCGGAAGTGCATCAATCACTGGTTGAGAATGGTTTGCGTCATAAAATTCGCTTACAGGTCGATGGCGGCTTAAAAACCGGTCAAGACATCATTAAAGCCGCGTTGTTAGGTGCAGAAAGCTTTGGCTTTGGTACCGTACCTATGATTGCTTTAGGTTGTAAATACCTGCGTATTTGTCATCTAAACAACTGCGCAACCGGTGTTGCAACCCAAGATAAAAACTTACGTGACAAGCATTATCATGGCTTGCCAGAGCGAGTAATTACTTACTTTGAGTTTGTCGCTCAAGAAGTCCGTGAATGGATGGCAAAATTAGGCGTTGCTAAATTTGAAGATTTAGTCGGCCGTACTGATTGGTTATATGCCCTTGAAGGCCAAACAGCCAAGCAGTTAGGACTCGATTTAGCGCCAATTTTATATCAGCCAAAAGTCGCTGACGGAAGTGCTATAACTTGGAAAGAGTTAAACCCGCCTTCTGATAAAGGTGAGTTAAATCTACAAATTGTTTCAGACACAGCCCAAGCGGTATTAGCCGGTGAGGCGTTAACCAAGCAATATGCCATTAACAATACCGACCGCTCAATCGGCGCGACATTATCAGGTTTTATTGCCACCAACATTGGTAAAGAAGGCACTAAATCACCTATCACACTGCAATTTAACGGCAGTGCAGGTCAAAGCTTTGGGGTATGGAATAGCCCGGGGTTAGATTTAGAGCTAATTGGTGATGCTAATGACTATGTCGGTAAAGGCATGTCTGGCGGTAAGATTATTATCCATCCTCCTGTTGGCAGCCCATTCCAAAGTGAGCGCAGTGCCATTATGGGTAATACCTGTCTATATGGTGCAACTGGCGGCCGAGTTTATGCTGCAGGTCAAGCTGGCGAGCGTTTTGGGGTGCGTAACTCTGGCGCCGTAGCTGTGGTTGAAGGTGTGGGTGACAACGGTTGTGAGTACATGACTGGCGGCATCGTAGTTGTTCTTGGTAAAACAGGGGTTAACTTCGGCGCAGGTATGACGGGTGGTTTTGCTTATATCTTTGATCGCTTTAATCACTTTAGTCGCCGAGTTAATACTGAGCTTGTTGATACCCAAAAACTAGAATCAACAATACAGCAGCAACACCTTAAAGGCTTGATTGAAGAGCATGCAAGCGCCACTGGCAGTGAGCATGCCAAAATGATCTTAAGTGATTTTGAGAACTGGTTAGATTGTTTTGTATTAGTGAAGCCGAAGAACATTGCCGTTGCTGACTTGCTCAAAATTGAGCAAAAAAGCCCGGAACTTGCAGTAAAGGCGGGGTAAATTAAGATGAGTAATGATTTTCAATTTATAGAAGTCGATCGTAAAGATCCAACTAAACACGCCGCTTCGAAACGTTCAACTCAATTTATTGAGATTTATCAGCCGTTTTCTCAGCCTCAAGTGGCTGAGCAGGCAGACCGTTGTTTAGATTGTGGTAATCCTTATTGCGAGTGGAAGTGTCCACTGCATAACTACATTCCTAATTGGCTAAAACTGGCCGAACAAGGTCGTATTCTAGAAGCAGCAGATTTGGTTCATGAAACCAATACCTTGCCAGAAATATGTGGCAGAGTGTGCCCTCAAGATAGTCTATGTGAAGGGGCTTGCACCCTCAATGATGATTTCGGCGCAGTCACCATTGGTAATGTTGAAAAATACATTACCGATACTGCAATCAGCCAGGGATGGCGACCCGATATGACAAAAGTGAAGCCACGCAAAGAGCGCGTGGCAATTATTGGTGCAGGGCCAGCGGGCCTTGGTTGTGCTGATATCTTAAGTCGTAACGGTGTTAAAGCTGTGGTATATGATAAATATCCACAGATTGGTGGTTTGCTGACTTATGGCATTCCATCTTTCAAGCTTGATAAAGAGGTTATGGCCACCCGACGTAGTGTACTTGAAGGTATGGGCATTGAATTTAAAATGGGCGTTACCGTTGGTAAAGACATTCCCTTTCAAAGCCTGCTAGATGGTTATGATGCTGTGTTCCTCGGCATGGGTACCTACACAGCAATGAAAGCTCGCCTACCCGGTGAAGACAGTCAAGGTGTCATTCAAGCACTGCCTTACTTGATTGGTAATACTCATCATTTAATGGGCACTGAATGCTCTGAAAACCCATATTTAAGCCTTGAAGGTAAAAACGTGGTGGTATTAGGCGGTGGTGATACAGCTATGGATTGTGTCCGCACTGCTGTGCGCCAAGGGGCTAAAAGCGTCACTTGTGCTTATCGTCGTGATGAAGCAAACATGCCAGGCTCTCGCCGTGAAGTGCAAAATGCCCGCGAAGAAGGCGTCAACTTCTTATTTAACCGTCAACCGGTGGCAATCAAAGAGCAAGATGGCATAGTCACAGGCATTGAGTGTGTAGAAACTCAAATGGGCGAAGCCGATGAATCTGGTCGTCAAAAAGCTGAAGTCATTGCCGGTAGTGAGCAAACCCTTGAAGCTGATGCCATTATCATTGCCTTTGGTTTCCAAGCCAGCCCTGCAGCTTGGTTTAGCGACTTTGGCATTGAAACCAATGAATGGGGTTTAGTAAAAGCCAGTAAGTTTGACGATAACCCTTTCCAAACAACCAACCCGAAAGTGTTTGCCGGTGGTGATATGGTACGTGGTTCAGACTTAGTCGTTACCGCTATTGCTGAAGGCCGCGATGCAGCTCAAGGGATTTTAAACGCTTTTGAAGACGCATAACTCACTTTTGCAGCCACTGACAAGCCGCGGTCAATAACACAGCTTGGGCTGATTAATAGCAAAACTTGTGATAGCAAAGCTCTTAAAGCGCATCTTTTGATGCGCTTTTTTATTTGCTGAAATTGCTACTACAGTGCTCATTCCCTGTTTGCTTTTGTGCTATATTAGCCGCCATTATTTAAATGAACTGTTTGAGACGCTAATTATGAAAATCGCTATTATCGGTGCAATGGAACCTGAAGTTGCTCACCTAATTGAATCAATGACCAATCCAGTACACTCAACTGTAGCGGGAATCGAATTCGTTGAAGGACAACTTTCAGGTAAAGATGTTGTCGTCACCCGTTCAGGCATTGGTAAAGTCGCTGCCAGCGTTGCAACCACATTAGTTATCAACAACTTTAAGGTTGACGCTGTGATTAACACTGGCTCTGCAGGTGGATTTGTTGACAGTTTAAATATTGGCGATATTGTTATTTCATCTGAAGTACGTCATCACGATGTTGATGTAACCGCCTTTGGTTATGAAATTGGTCAAATGGCATCGCAGCCTGCTGCTTTCATCCCTGATGAAAAGTTAGTCACTGCCGCAAAAGCGGCTATTTCATCATTAGGTGAAGCTAAGGTGATTGAAGGTTTAATCGCCACAGGTGATAGCTTTATTTGCGATCCTGAACGCACAAAAGTGATGCTGGCTAACTTCCCAACTATGGCGGCATGTGAAATGGAAGCCGCTGCGATTGCGCAAGTTTGTCATCAATTTAAGGTGCCGTTTGTTGTCATCCGCTCATTATCAGATAATGCTAACAACGACTCGCCTGTTGATTTTGATTCCTACATTGTAAAAGCAGGTCATTACTCAGCACTAATGGTCATTGCATTACTAAAAAACCTATAAAGAAGCCCAAGGTAATTTAATTTAGCCGTTATTGGCAGCAAAATGATGTCGTTCTGCCAATAGGGTTAACACTGTGGATGTGGACTAATAAGGTGCTATGACATTGTTTGATAGTTCTTTTTACCAACAGCTCATTACGGTTGATGGTAGTTTTCTAGCCAACTGTCTGGTGCTTTTTATGGCGTTGCTCATTTCTAGAGTGGCGCCAATACCTAGACATTTGCAGCCAATTGTTTTTTTTCAGCTACTGGCTAATAAATTAAGCGCGAAAGTTAACCATCCACAGCGTTCTTCTCAACAGCAAGTTACCGCCGGCCTACTCGCAACACTGTTACTGATTTTACCACTGTGGTTTAGCGTCTACTTTATCTTGTCGCTGGCAGTGTACCCTTGGTTTTTTGACTTTTTATTAGTGTATTTTTGCATCAGTGACGCAGGCTTCAGACCCGTCGCGAATGACGTTGTAAACTCCCTAAAGCTTAATGATAAACAACGAGCCAAAAAGTTACTGAGCCCATGGCTAATTCAGCAAACTGATAGTTTGTCAGAAGTCGGTATTTGTAAAGCCACCATTGAAAGGCTATTAATCAGCCCAAGTTATGGCACTGTCGCCAACATCTTATTTTTTGCCATTGGCGGTGCCCCCTTGGTGTTATTTATCCATTTGCTACGTCAATTAGAACATTGCTGGCCTAATTACGTGCCGCAATACCGCTACTTCAGCGCCCCTATTTATGCCCTCAACCAAATCATTTTTGCTCTCCCCAGTTTACTGTGGAATCTGACTTTAATTTTGCAAGGCAAATTAAAAAACGTATCAGCATTAGTTAAACAGCCAGCTCATACAGCTGGAGTGTTCGGTTACTCAAGCTTATACATTGGCAGTAAAGTGTTGGAAGTGGAGTTAGGCGGGCCGCAAAAATTTATCTTAAAACACCAATTGCAACGAGTTGAATTAAGCAAGATAAACCCATCAAGAATGCCGCTTACTCAAGATATCCGCAACGCGATCAGCTTGACATCATGGGCAATCAGCTTTTGGATTTGTTTTACCATTGCCATTCCGATTTTGTGGACCGCATTAAGGTGGTTTCAAGCGATGTAACTTTATTATAAAAAGGTTATTATACCCAGCTTAGTCATTTTTGTTGTTTGATGTAGAGGCGACTCCTTTTGTTAGATAATCTGCAAATATCTTTAACGACCCCAGGTTTGTTATTCCCAGCTATTTCATTATTGTTGTTAGCTTACACTAACCGTTTTTTCGCATTAGCAGCTTTAATCAGAAACTTAAGCTCCTCAGGTAAGCCAATTAATAGCGAACAAATTAAAAACCTTCGTCAGCGCATTAAGATTATTAGACGCATGCAAGAAGCAGGCGTCATCAGTTTTGCCATCTGTGTCATTAGCATGATTTTTATTTATTTGGGGCTGTTTGATATCGGCTCAATGGTATTTGGGGTGAGTTTATTATTTTTACTTTATTCACTGATTTTATCTGTAGTTGAAATCCGTATTTCGGTCGATGCACTCAATATCCACTTAAAAGAGCTTAGCAATGATTGAGTGGATTTACTTTTTTGACTTGTGTGGCACCGCGGTCTTTGCCTTATCAGGCGCATTAGCCGCAGGTAAGCATAAAATGGACCCATTTGGGGTAATTGTTTTGGCCTCAGTGACCGCCATTGGTGGCGGCAGTATTCGTGATGCGCTTATTGGCTCAACACCGGTTTTTTGGATCAGTAACCCCAGTTATGTGGTGGTCATTTTGGCAACCGTGATTGCCTGTTTCATTTTAGTTCGTAAACCTCATAAATTACCTAAGTTAACCCTCCCCATAGCCGATGCCTTTGGCTTGGCTCTGTTTACCGTGATTGGTGCAGAAAAAGCATTGCAACTAGGGTTATCTGGCATGTCTGCGGTGATCTTAGGTTTAATCACCGGTGTCGGTGGTGGTATTATCCGAGACTTATTATGCCAGCAAGTGCCTATGGTACTGCGCACCGAAATATATGCCACAGCCTCTATTGTTGGCGGTATCTGTTATACCTTGAGTATTGCAGTGGGTATGGATAGCACTTACGCGCTGTTTTTGGCCATGTTTAGCACCTTGATTATTCGCTTAAGTGCAATTCGCTGGCATTTATCATTACCTGCATTCGATTTAAAAACTAAGGGCCATTAGATGCGACTCATTTTATTAGTATGCTGTTTATTGAGTAGTATTTGGAGCACTTCAAGCCTGGCTAATAGCGGCGAAATGCCAAAACAGCAGCAGCTTGCAGTGCAATACATGCAAGCATTAACCAGCCATGATTACCGCACTTTAAAGAAGTTTTATAATCGTGAAAGCGTCTTTTTTGATAAAACCGCCAATGTAAAATACACCGGCGGTCGTCATATTATCGAGTTTTTCCAGCGCGCCCATGATGGCGTTCTTGAGTATAAATTGAATATTGAGCACATGTTTAATACTGGCTCTTTAGTGGTACTCATTGGTAACTACCACCTTAGAGGCCCAGGTGATCAATTTGGCAAACCCGGCAAGATTATTGAAATCGCCGTGCCTGGTGTTACCACCTTAAAGTTCGATATGAAAACCGAGCGGGTGACAGAACAAGTTGACTTAATGGACTATCAAACCATGTCCGATCAACTTGAGTCACAATAAAGTTAACTCGCGCTAAAAACCTGTGTAGATTGCCATTATTTGGTAAATTTTACCCATAAAAAAACGGCTCATTGAGCCGTTTTTTGCTTTTAAGGATTAAGCCCCATCAGAATTTATTGTCTGCCTATACAAGCGAAACTTTAGCAAACTTGCGCTTACCTACTTGGAATACCGCGGTCATACCCGCAGTAAATACCTGACGAGTATCAGTGAGCTTTTCGCCATCCATTTTAACCGCGCCTTGCTTGATCATGCGCATGCCATCAGATGTTGAAGCAACCAGTGCCGCACTCTTAAGTAAGTTAGCAATCGCTAAGCCTTCGCCAGCTTCAAGCTCAACTTCTTCGATATCATCAGGAATAGCGCCCTTCTGGAAACGATCAATAAAGGCTTGATGTGCTGAGTCTGCTTGAGCTTGATCATGAAAACGAGCGATGATTTCTTTTGCTAAGGCAATTTTGATATCACGTGGGTTCTGACCGTTTTCAACATCTTGCTTAAATTGTGCAATTTCAGCCAATGGGCGGAATGACAACAATTCAAAGTAGCTCCACATTAGGTCATCTGAGATTGACATAATTTTGCCAAACATCTCATTTGCAGGCTCGCTAACGCCAATGTAGTTATGTGCCGATTTAGACATTTTCTTCACGCCGTCTAAACCCACTAATAAAGGCATCATAATCACGGTTTGTGGCTTTTGCCCTTCCGCTTTTTGTAGCTCACGGCCCATTAATAGGTTGAACTTTTGATCGGTTCCGCCTAATTCAACGTCAGCTTTTAATGCAACTGAATCGTAGCCTTGCAGTAATGGATACATAAACTCATGAATTGCAATTGATTGACCACCAGCATAACGCTTTTTAAAGTCATCACGTTCCATCATGCGTGCAACGGTTTGTTGTGATGCTAAACGGATCATACCAGCAGCGCCCAGTGACTCTAACCACGATGAGTTAAACTCAATGCGGGTTTTTGCCGGGTCAAGAATTTTAAATACCTGCTCTTTGTATGTTTCAGCATTGGCCAGTACATCTTCACGAGTTAATGGCGGGCGCGTGGTGTTTTTACCACTAGGATCACCAACCATACCGGTAAAGTCACCAATAAGGAAAATCACCTCATGACCTAACTCTTGGAAGGTACGTAGCTTATTTAAGATCACCGTGTGACCTAAATGAATATCTGGAGCGGTTGGGTCTGCACCTAGTTTAATTCTTAAAGGACGACCTTCTTTAAGTTTTTCTAGCAGATCAGACTCAACTAAAATCTCGTCAGTACCGCGTTTAATTTCTGCTAACACTTGGTCTAAATCAGCCATTTCGGCACCTACTCCTGCAGCTTGGATAAAAAATAAGACGCCTATGTTACTTGTTAGCCACAGTAATTGAAAGTGTGTACACTAAGGGGATTACAACGAAAAAGAGAAATTGGTACCTAGGTCAATGGCAAAGTTTATCACTTTATTTAAATTGCTCCCTAAAGTGCACCAAATTGCACTGTGTTCATTAGTTATTCTCACGATAGTTATCGTGTTATTCCCATCTGATAATGCCCAAGCATCCAAACAAGCTAACACTGGTACAGTTGATATTTCCGATAGAATTGGCATCCAAGACCCTTTGTCTGAAGAAGGTCATGTCAGCAACAATGACAAACAAAGCCAATACTCTGTACCGCTGGCCTTTAGAACCCCAACTCCGCCTGGAGGCAGCGCCCCAGCAAACACTATAACGGCAAGTAATAATGATGCTCAGCTTCGCCCTTCGCAAGAAAGTAATCCTATTGCTGATTTAAACCCATTAATGACAGCCTCAGACGGCTTATTAGCCACCCAAGCAGATGTTGAAAATGCCGTACCCTATCGTGAAGCAGATTTACTGTCACATAAAACCTTTAAAGTCGCTAAAGGTGACACTTTTGGTGGCTTAGCCAATAGAGCAGGCTTAAGTCCAAAAGATGTTTATCAAATTACCCGTTTGCCTGTATCTAAGAAAAATTTACTCAAAATCATGCCCGGTGAAGAGATTATTGTCTCTAAAGATGCCCAAGATGAAGTGACTCAAATTAGTTATCAAATGGACAAAGTCTCTACCCTATTGATTTCAAAGTTTGATGATAAATTCGAAGAAAAGGTCAATGTTAAGTCCATTACCTTAGAAACGAAGTTCATCACCGCCAATATTAGTACTAATTTTTGGAGCGCTGCAGCCAGCGCCGGTTTATCAGCTAACCATATTATGCAACTTGCCAACATTTTTGGTTGGGATATCGATTTCGCTCTAGATATACGTAAAGACGATCATTTCTCATTGATGTTTGAAGAAGAGTTTGTTGATGGCCAATTTATTGGTACCGGCAACATTTTAGCCGCCGAATTTGTTAACCAAGGTGAGCGCTACACAGCTGTACGTTATACCGATGGCGAATATTACTCAGAAACAGGCAGTAGCATGCGAAAAGCCTTCCTTCGCTCACCTGTTGACTTTAAATATGTCAGCTCAAGCTTTAATCCGCGTCGCTTACACCCAGTCACAGGCCAGGTTAGAGCACACCGTGGGGTAGATTATGTGGCTGCTATTGGTACCCCTATTAAAGCTGCAGGTCGCGGTAAAGTGATTGAGTCAAGTTATAACAAATACAATGGTAACTATGTCTTTATCAAGCATAACGATACCTACACCACTAAATATCTGCATCTAACAAAACGCAAAGTAAAACGTGGCGAAACCGTTAAGCAAGGGCAGATTATTGGTACTTTAGGAAAAACAGGTCGCGTTACTGGCGCTCACTTACATTACGAATTTATCGTTAATGGCGTGCATCGCAATCCAAGAACCATCAAGTTACCGCAATCTAAGCCAATTGATAAAAAAGAAAAAGCGCAGTTTGATATACTCAGCAAGCAAATAATGGCTAAAATTGAGCAAAACAAGCAGCAGCATTATGCCAGTAATTAACCTGTGATGCCGCGATTGAACTAGCGTTTCTCTAGTCACCCATTCCTTTGTTGGGCTAGTTTCATACAGAATCTAGCCCGCTTCATAAATGAGCCAATACCATGGATAAACCTCAGTATTATATCGGTTTAATGTCAGGCACCAGTATGGATGGTGTCGATGCTGTTTTAGTTGATTTTAGCAATAACCAAACCCGCTTAATCGCTACCTATACGGTAGCAATTCCAGAGCATGTTCTGCATCAATTACACCGTCTATGTAGTCCTAATAATAATGAACTGAACATTATGGGCCGCATGGACAGAAGTATGGGCTTACTGTTTGCACAGGCGGTCAACGAATTATTAGCAACCACCACTATTAATAAAGCCGATGTCATAGCCATTGGTAGTCACGGCCAAACCATTCGCCACATGCCCAATCTTGAGCATGGTTTCAGCTTACAAATTGGTGATGCGGATACCATAGCGGTTACCACGGGTATTAACGTCATTGCAGACTTTAGGCGCAAAGATATTGCCTTAGGCGGTCAAGGGGCGCCGTTAGTACCAGCATTTCATCAAGCGTTATTTGCTAAAGCTCACACACCACGGATTATTTTAAATATTGGCGGCATTGCTAATATCACTTACTTGCCAGGGGAATCTGATCAGGTTATTGGATTTGATACAGGCCCAGGTAACACCCTCATGGATGCATTCATTCTGCAACAGCAGCAGCTCAGTTTTGATGAATCAGGTCAATGGGCCGCATCAGGTAACACCAATGCCGAGTTATTAACTCACCTGTTAACTCACCCGTACTTTGCCATGGCCTATCCTAAAAGCACTGGTAGAGAGCTATTTAATCATGCTTGGCTTGAGCAGCAATTGGCTAATTTTTCTCATCTAGCACTAGAGGATATTCAATCCACGCTACTTGATCTTAGCTGTCAGACAATCGCCAATGATATTAATCAACTCACGGATACTGGCGATATTTTTGTTTGTGGCGGCGGCGCTTTTAACACTGAGTTGATGCAGCGTTTAGCCATGCTGGTGCCTAACTTTACCCTGTCAAGTACCACAGCAATCGGTATGGACCCCAAATGGGTTGAAGCCATCGCCTTTGCCTGGCTTGCTATGAGACATCACCACGGCTTAACGGCCAACTTACCCGCTGTGACTGGCGCAAGTAGAGCGGCGATCCTTGGCAGCTTTTACAGCGCTATTTAGTAAGTGAATAGATAACAATACTAGTACCTAAACTCGCTATCAAAACTCGATATCAAAGCGATGCATATAACTGAACAAAAGTGAGTGGGGTTTCACCCACAAGCTTTGTTCAGCGTTAATACTTTTTCTTTAAATTCCCTCTCTTGTACAAAGTCACATTGTAATAACGGTAAATTACTGCTTAACTCTTTGTAGTGATTAATTTTTGTTCGTACAGCAGTATTCAATTTAAATTAAGGAAGGTTAAATGAGTATTTCGCAAAAAATGTTTGCAGAGTTTCTAGGAACCTTATGGTTAGTGTTAGGCGGCTGTGGTAGTGCGGTATTGGCCGCGGCTTTTCCTGAAGTAGGTATTGGGCTATTGGGCGTATCCTTAGCTTTTGGTTTAACCGTACTCACCATGGCATTTGCCATTGCTCATATTTCTGGCTGCCATCTAAATCCAGCAGTTTCATTTGGTTTATGGGCTGGGGGTCGCTTCCCCGCATCTGAGCTAGCGCCCTATATTATTGCCCAAGTGGCTGGCGGTATTGCTGGCGCAGGTATTTTATACCTTATTGCCACAGGTCAAGATGGCTTTAGTTTAGCAGGCGGTTTTGCCTCAAATGGTTTTGGTGAGCACTCTCCTGGTGGCTACAGTTTAACGGCGGTATTAATTACTGAAGTGGTAATGACATTATTCTTTTTATTAATCATCTTAGGTGCCACAGACTCTCGTGCTCCTGCGGGGTTTGCCCCGATTGCGATTGGTTTAGGGCTAACGTTAATTCATTTGATCAGTATTCCAGTATCAAATACCTCAGTTAACCCTGCTCGTAGCACTGGGCCTGCATTATTTGTCGGCGATTGGGCGGTATCTCAGCTGTGGTTATTTTGGCTTGCACCCATTGCAGGGGCGATTATTGCAGGTTTGATTTATCGCTTTTTTGAAAAGCCAGCTGACAATGCATAAGCACACTCATTAGCCATTGAGTCACGAATAAAAGAGCACCTTGAGTGCTCTTTTCTTTTTCAATCTAAAAGTCGATGTTATCATGAGCCACCGACGGGATTTGGTAACGCTAAAGCTTGCTCTTTAGCTGCTCAATTTAGCCAATACCGCAACCTATTTACTTATTTTATTGAGAATACACCATGAGTAGCAAACCAAAATCTATTGCCGACCAATTAAACATGACCCCAGAAGCAAGATACGATTACCTTGTTGAGCAAGTTAAGCAAGAGCAGCAAATCTGGAGCCTACAAGATCAAGATGGCTGCGTGATGCTCACCACTGAAGATGAAGATTGTATTCCAATGTGGCCTTCTGAAGATGCGGCAAAATTATGGGCTGTTGATGAATGGAGTGATTGTGAACCATTATCAATTCCACTTAATGAATTTCAACAGCGTTGGGTAAGCGGTATGGAAGAAGATGATTTATTCATTGCCGTATTCCCAGTTCATGAAGATTTGGGTGTAGTGATCCCACCATTTGAACTTGATTCACGTTTAACGCCGAAAAAGCAATCAAAGCACTAACTCTTAAGCAAAAAATAATTCTTAAGCACAAACATAATACTTTAATACAGATATAAACCATGACAGATAAAAATGTGACCACAAGCGAGATATGCCCTGATAAAGATAATACTCCCGCAATGGAGCAAAGCGCTGAAAGCCAAACTAAAGCTGTTTTCCCTAAAAGGTTAATGGCTTTATTGGCGGTCTACGTTATCTCGTCCGTCAGCGGTTTAATGGCCCAGCAAGGTGTATTGCTCTGTATATTGACCTTAATGATGGTGCTCGGTATTACAGGACGTCAAAAAGCGGCTTTATACATGCTTCGTGGCTACGGGATCTTGCAGCTGGCCTTATATAGCATGCTACCTGTCATTATGTATGATCCTGACAACTTAGTCGCTGGGCCGACTACTTTTGATTTTGGCTTTATGCAAATGGTACTGCCTGATTGGATTATCTTTACAGCGCTAATTATTTTGGCATTAATCCAAGTGTGGATTAGCTTTAATGCAAAAGTGCTGAAGTGGTTTAAGCCGCGGATGAACTTCAATATTATTAGTTGATTTGATAGTCAATTTAAGACACAAAAAAGCCGTCACATGACGGCTTTTTTATTGGTCTCAATTTAGCTATTAAACTGAGAAACTGGCCCCACAACCACAGGTTGTTGTTGCATTTGGGTTTTTCACGAAGAAACGTGACCCTTCTAAGCCTGAAGTGTAGTCAACTTCACCGCCAACAAGATATTGTAGACTCATAGGATCAACAACCAGTTGTACCCCTTGCTTTTCAATAGTGAAGTCACCTTCATTCACTTTTTCATCAAAAGTAAAACCATACTGGAAACCTGAACAACCGCCTCCAGTTACGTATACTCGAAGTTTTAATTCAGGATTCTGCTCTTCTTCTAGCAGCCCTTTAACTTTAGTTGCCGCAGCATCGGTAAATTGGATTGGCATTGCTGCATCTGTTTGTTCAGTCATTACTACCTCTAACTTCAGTTTCAGATCGGGATTATCTATTACCTGACCAATTTGTTCAAGTATTACCCTTAGTTCTTTTTTAGCTTTCTAGTAACTCTGCGATATCGAACGTTTGCTCAATACGTCCACCTCGTACCCCGCGGGCAGCTGAGACTAGCACTACCGCTTTTACACGTTGTAAAGCAAAGCCTTCTGGCAGGTTCATTTCAGTATCAAATATTTGAAAGTAGCGAAAACCAAATGCAAATTTTTCAATATCAATGTCAGATAATGAAATTTCAACTTGCTGTTCATGTTGTAAACCCACCAACACAATATCTGCAACCCCTTTAACGCTGGTTTTACGCTTTTGGTTTTGGGTCAAAATTAATCTTAATTGATAACTATTGGCGACTAAGCCTTTTGACAGTTCGAGACCATGGATAGCAATGCCATCCACCTCTTTTTCTGGTGACACTAAGCTGCGATAAAATGCTAACTCTTGTTCGATAGTTTTTTGCTGTTGCAGTTGTTCTTTGAACATGGTTTGCATGTTGCTATTGGCTTTTTCAGCAATTGATACTGCCATTTCAAGCCGTGAAATCACCAGAGATTGTTTCTGGTAAGCCGTTTGTAATGCCTGAATTTCTTCCGCATTAAGCTCGGGTTCTATCACTTCTGACATAACAAAATGTTGGCTCAGCACCCCAATGGTGAAACTAATCACAATCAGCCCAAATAAATACAGACCTGAAGTGCGCTTTTTTCGTTCTAAAACTTGCAAGCGGTTCAGCAAGCGACGATAATTTAACATTAGGTAACAAGCCTTTAATAAAATACAATGCTAACAATATGCCCACAGATGGAAGTTAGGCAATAAAGTGCAATTCAAGTTTAGTAAAGCCGCTATTATTCACACCAAAGCAGTTACACGCAAATATCTTCGTAACGATTTGAGAGATAAACTTTCTCAAGCGAAAATTAGTGTGCAACTTTGTGCGTTAGCGCTTCTATTTGCTCTCATTACCTCCGGTGTGATCATCTTATTTCGCTTAACCTTGAACTGGGCACAAGTGTATACCCTTGCTGAAGCCACCCATTTCACTGACACAGTCAGTGATTGGCGCACTTACTTACCCATTTTAGGCGCATTACTTATTTGGTTGGTGGCTGGTATTGGTTCCAAACGCTATCGCCGTATGGGCATTGCCTATGTCTTACACCGATTCAAATTACATTACGGCAAAGTGCCGTTACCATCGGCTGCGGGTCAGTTTTTTCAAGCATTAATTGCGCTAGTGGCAAATTTTTCAGTGGGTAAAGAAGGCCCAGCTATTCACCTTGGCGCGGTGAGCGCGAGCTTTTTAGCTGAAAAATTTAAATTGCCTGACAACAGTGTGCGCATTATGTGTGCCAGTGGCATTGCTGCAGGTATCGCCGCCATTTTTAACGCGCCATTAGCCGCTGTATTATTTGTATTTGAAGTGATTGTGCGCGAATACAAGATTCATTACTTCTTTCCGATCATGCTTTCAGCCATATGTGGTGCATTATCAAGCCAGTTAGTTTTCGGCAATATTCATGAATATGACTTAATCAACGTCACTCGTATTCCGTTAGATCAATACCCAATTCTTGCCATAGGCGGTATCGTTTTAGGCTGCACTGCGGCGCTGTTTAATCACTCATTACTTAAAATGACCGCCATTGGTCAGCATTGGCCTTTAATTTATCGATTAATGATTGCCGCGGTCATCACCACCTTAATCGGCTTAATACTGCCACAAGCACTAGGCTCTGGTGATTTAGCCATTGAAGCCGCCATTAGCGAGCATCCAAGTTTATGGTTTTTAGGCGCATTGCTTGTGGCTAAAATAATCGCCACCATTGCTGCAATCAGTTTTGGCATTCCTGGTGGCTTAATTGGCCCCTTGTACGGAATAGGGGCATTAATTGGCGCCATGTTAGCCCTTGTTAGTGCGATTTTTTTCCCGTCAATTGCGCCTTATGTTGGCCTTTATACCGTGATCGGAATGACGGCGATGATGGGGGTGTGTTTAAGTGCGCCACTAGCCGCATTAGTGGCACTATTAGAGCTCACCAATGACGCTGCGATTATTTTACCTGCCATGTTTGTCACTATCCCCGCCTTTTTGATTGCCTATCAGGGCTTTAATACCAATTCGGTTTTTTTAAAACAATTGGACATTATGGGACTTGGCTATAAAGTGCCGCCGGTTAATCTTGGGCTGCAAAAGAAAGGCGTACGGGCGCTGATGGATAAACGCTTTGTGATCGTTAATGACGATAATGACTTACTGCTTGAAGTCATGAAACGTGCGCAAGGCCGCCCAGTGATGGTACGTAATGCTGATAACCAAATTGAAATGCTCAGCCTTGAGATGCAGTCCTTTGAAGATAAAACCACCCTTTCACGGCATTTGATGCACGGCGTTGCTGATACCGCAACCTTAAATGAAGTGTATGAGCTATTGTCACTAAAACGCAGTGGTGAAGTGTATATTTATCAGAATAATACCAATAATGTCGTTGGGGTCATTAGCTGGGCTAACCTATGGCAAGAAATCCGTTCTGGGCAAGTATAATTGGCGTGAGATCTTAAATAACAGAAATAATCATTAGCATGATTTAATATTGGTTCACTCTCTGTTAAAATCTCGCCTCAGCCACCCTACATAACCACTGAGTAGATAGTTCTATTTACTCGCCTAATAATTGGAAATCAGGCTGATGACACAGTTTACAGGTTCTCACATCCTTTCAGTTAACCAACTGAATATTGATTCAATCAACACTATTTTCAACGTTGCCAATGATATGACCCCTTATGCACTTCGTGAAAAACGAACCAAAGTGCTTGATGGCGCCATTTTAGGTAATTTATTTTTCGAACCTAGTACTCGCACTCGAGTCAGCTTCGGTTGCGCATTTAATTTACTTGGTGGCAACGTAAGAGAAACCGTCGGCATGGGCTCATCCTCATTGTCTAAAGGTGAATCACTTTACGATACTGCAAGAGTATTATCGACTTATTCAGATGTTATCGCTATGCGCCACCCGGACGCTTTTTCAGTTAAAGAATTCGCACAAGGCAGCCGCGTTCCTGTGATAAATGGCGGTGATGGCGCTAACGAGCACCCGACACAGGCTTTATTGGATTTATTTACCATTCAAAAAGAATTGGGGCATCACGGACAAGATATCAGCGGCATGCACATTGCCATGGTCGGTGATTTAAAACATGGTCGCACGGTACATTCCTTGTCACGTTTGTTATGCATGTATAAAGATGTGAAGTTCACATTAATTTCACCAACTGACTTAGCAATGCCTGACTATGTGATCAGTGACATTGAAAATGCTGGTCATCAGATCACAATTACAGATCAGCTAGAAGGTAATTTACATCAGGCTGATATACTCTATTTAACTCGCATTCAGGAAGAGCGATTCCCTTCACAAGATGAAGCGGATAAATATCGCGGAAAATTCCGTTTAAATCACAGTATTTACACCAAACACTGTAAATCTAACACTGTGATAATGCATCCATTGCCAAGAGACTCTCGTGCTCAAGCCAATGAATTAGATAATGATTTAAATAGCCATCCTAGTCTGGCAATTTTCAGACAAGCTGATAATGGCTTACTTATAAGAATGGCACTTTTTGCTCTAACACTTGGGGTTGAAAATCAACTACAACAATACGAGTGCCCCGTTAATTGGTATTCACGCAAAGCCGATAAATAATTGGCTAACGACTTAAAAGGATTACACATGACCCGCTCAGAAGCGCTTTTTGAACAGGCTAAACAAACCATCCCTGGTGGCGTTAACTCTCCAGTCCGTGCATTTAATGGTGTCGGTGGTTCGCCACTGTTTATCGAAAAAGCCGATGGTGCATATATCTTTGACGCTGATGGTAAAAAATACATCGATTACGTTGGTTCTTGGGGCCCAATGATCCTTGGCCACAATCACCCACAAATTCGCCAAGCAGTATTAGACGCTGTGGAAAATGGCCTTTCATTTGGTGCGCCGACTGAACTTGAAGTCAAAATGGCTGAAAAAGTGATTGAGATGGTGCCATCAATTGAACAAGTTCGTATGGTAAGTTCTGGTACTGAAGCGACCATGAGTGCGATTCGTTTAGCACGTGGCTTCACTAACCGTGACAAAATCCTTAAATTTGAGGGTTGTTACCATGGCCATGCTGACTGTTTATTAGTAAAAGCAGGTTCTGGCGCGTTAACTTTAGGTCAACCTAGCTCACCAGGTATCCCTGAAGATTTTGCAAAGCACACACTTACCGCGGTTTATAACGACCTAGATTCAGTACGTGCTATCTTCGAGCAACACCCTGAAGCGATTTCTTGTATTATTCTTGAGCCAGTTGCTGGCAACATGAACTGTATTCCTCCGGTTGCCGGCTTCTTAGAAGGCCTGCGAGCAATTTGTGATGAATTCGGCGCATTGATGATCATTGATGAAGTAATGACAGGCTTCCGCGTGTCTAAAAGCGGCGCTCAAGGTCACTACAATGTGAAACCAGATCTTACTACCCTAGGTAAAGTAATCGGTGGCGGCATGCCAGTGGGCGCTTTTGGTGGTCGTAAGGATGTGATGCAGTTTATTGCACCTACTGGCCCAGTTTACCAAGCAGGTACTTTATCAGGTAACCCAATTGCGATGACTGCAGGTCTTGCACAAATGGAAGCCCTTTGCCAAGACGGTCTTTATGACGAGTTAGCAGCAAAAACTAAACGTATTGCAGAAGGCTTTAAAGCCGCTGCAGACAAGCACGGTATACCACTTAACATTAACTATGTTGGCGGCATGTTTGGCTTCTTCTTCACTGAAGACACCAGCCCTATTACTAGTTTTGATCAAGTGACTAAGTGCAACATGGAGCATTTCCGTAACTTCTATCACCTTATGCTAGATGAAGGCGTTTACTTAGCACCAAGTGCTTATGAAGCAGGCTTCTTATCAATGGCTCATGGCGAAGAAGAACTTGAAATGACCCTAGCGGCAGCAGATAAAGCTTTTGCGGCGTTAAAAGCACTGTAATCGCCCGATAAAATAAAAGGGGTTGATAGCATTGCTATTAATCCCTTTTTTGTAACCAAATAAGAACGAAGTTGCAACAACCCTGTTTATGTGATGAAATTCCGCGCACTGAAACAAACCAATATTAACTTGGTTTGCCTACTTTCATTTTAGCAATCTAGCTTTGCTAAGCAGCAATGGAAATATCAATATGTTTGAAGTCTTTCTCATATCGCTGGCAGTACTTGCCTTACTCAGTATTGTGTTTGAAGAAGTCACTCATATTAACAAAGCCAAAACCACGCTATTTCTTGGCTGTATTGCTTGGATTAGTTTATTCATCTCTGCTGCTGGCACCGACAAAACCCCGTTCATTGCCGCAGAGTTAAACGACAATTTACTGGAAATTGCCACCTTGTGGTTATTTCTCATGTCGACAATGACCTTTGTGGCTTATCTCAACGCCAAAGGCATGATCCAGCTGTTAGTACAAAAAATCTTTCCGCAGCAAGTTTCTGTCAGAATGCTGATGCTGCAAGTCGGCCTTTTTGCACTGGTGCTATCCACCTTCTGTGACAATGTCACTGCCACCTTGGTGTCCTTAGGCTTATTAACCACATTTAATTTAGCAAGTCGAATGCGTCGCCGTATGGCAGTATTAATTATCTTCGCGGTTAACTCAGGCGGAGTAGCCTTGATAACGGGTGATGTCACCACCTTAATGATATTTCTTGCCGGTAAAGTGCAAATGTCACAACTACTGATTTTGTTTTTACCTGCCGGCATTAGTGTGATGCTATTAGCGCTGTTGTTCTCTCT
Source organism: Shewanella sp. 10N.286.52.B9 (assembly GCF_002873635.1). Lineage (NCBI taxonomy): Bacteria > Pseudomonadati > Pseudomonadota > Gammaproteobacteria > Alteromonadales > Shewanellaceae > Shewanella > Shewanella sp. 10N.286.52.B9. The sequence continues at coordinate 36,938 of NZ_MCTY01000165.1, read as the reverse complement.
AAACGCTGAAGGTCATGTCAGTACCACACCGGTAGATAAACAACTAAACCCTATTGATATCATTATCGGACTGATTTTCTTAGTCACGATTGTTCTGACAATGCTATTTAATATCTTATTTGATATTCCGCCCGTGCTTACCTTTCTTGCTGGATTATCGGTGATGTTTTTAGTTGGGCGTACCAGTCACACTAAAAAAGAAGAAATTCAAATTTTAGAGTACATTCGCCAAGTAGAATTTGACACTTTACTATTCTTTTTAGGGATTTTATTGCTTGTAGGCATGCTCAAAGAAATTGGCACTTTGGAGCTACTGACGCAGGCTTATGGGCTGTATAACCCAGCGATATCGAACTATTTTGCCGGAGTAGGCTCAGCAATTTTAGATAACGTACCACTGACTGCGGCGCTACTTAAAGCAGAGCCAGTACTCACCACAGCCCAATGGTTAGGTTTAACCTATTCTGTCGGTGTCGGAGGCTCACTACTAGTCATTGGCTCTGCTGCGGGGATTATTGCCATGAGTAAGATAAAAGAGCTCACCTTTGTGAGTTACTTAAAATACTTTCCTGCATTATTACTGTGTTACTCCGTGGGTTATGGCTTAACGATTTTAATCGCTAATCAGATCCATAGCTAAGGTGTTAGCTTTCAGACTAAGCGCTAAAATAATCAGAGCTAATAACTAAGCGCTAATAGTCTGTGCAGGCCCGATACTCTGCGCTAGTAGCGCAGATAAAACAATAAAGGCGCCATTGGCGCCTTTATTAAAATCAGAGATTAACTAAAGAAGTTACCCAAACTAAATTGCTGGCACTTTAAACTCTGAGCCATCGATTTCAAGTACCACATCTCTGGGTCTAATTTCGATAATTTTAAGCTTACCACTGATCACATCGCCTTCTTGAAGCTCTGCACCATCAATGTTTAACCAGCGATTATTTGCATCAGAAGAATAGACATGAGCCTGAATATTAAACTCTGGTACTTGTAATTGCACACTGGCAGGTAGCTCACCGTATTTAGGGATGCTATCTGATTTCGGAGTAGGGATTGGGTCAAACTCAGCTTCAGTCACAGGTTTATTGGCTGATTCTTCATATTCAACATCTTTAAGAGCGGCTTGAAAAGCGGCCATTAAATTATTCGATTGCTCAGCAGTTAACTGATTTTTTTCTGGGGTGTTTTGGGTAGCGGTCACTTCATTGCTCACGCCTTGCTGCTCAAAATTGACGTTTTCAGCTGCGGTTGCCACTTTCATCTGCAGTGCAGTTAAATCCGATGTTTGCTTGTAGTTAGAATTGGCCCCTAAAATAATCGCATCTTCGCCATAGAGCGCGGTTAACTCAGCGGCAGTTAACTGCCTTTGGGAGTTATTCGAGCTAGCATTTGCAGTACCTGTTGAACTTACAGCGGTGGCTGCAAGCTCATTTTGCGATAGTGAGCTTACTTGACCTCGATTACTCTCATTCAAGCGATATTCATACTGGGTATTATCACCACTATTTGATGGACTCTTTGCAGGTGAATCACTTGAAGATAAGCTATTTAAAGACGAGTTATTTGAAGATAAGTCATAGCCAGCAACAGCTTGTGGTTTTGCCAAGGGCAAAGCCACTTTATTGGCAATTCTTATCTCACCACTATCTGCTTGAGCGGTATTGGAACTCTGGCTTTGCTGCGATGTGGCTTGCTTAACAGCTTCATTTTCCTGACTAGAACTTACCCCTGAATTCGCCGTTAAAGTCGGTTTCACTAATCTCGCTAAGCCCCAAGCAGATAACACACCTAATAAGATCACTGAGATTAACACCAGCGCCTTGCCCCAAAGCTGACGTAACCAATGCTGGTTAGTCGCTGGTTTATAACCAGCCCTTGGGGTTAATACCGCATCAGGTAATTCGCCCATCTGTTGCTGTTTTTCTTTGGTCACGGCATCTAATAAAATAGACATTAGCTGCGCCCTACTTTAGTTAATCTTGGGCCTTGCTTGCTGAGGTATAAGTTAAGCTGCACCAAGGTTTGGTTCCCTGCTATGCCATCAGATTTAAGTCCATGTTGACGCTGAAAGGCCATTAAATCTTGCTCTAAGGTATCATCGAAACGGTTTAATAATCTCGGCGCTCGTTGTTGCACCAAGGCTAAGTTATTTTCTAACCATTGAATTTGCGACAAACTGGATGTTTGACCAATTTCACTTGGCATTACTCCATCGGTTTGCCATAAAATTTCAAAGGTGCCGCTAAAATGACGGTTAAACCAATCCTTGCTGACCCAAAGCTGCTGCTCATTTAATTGCAGTAATACTTGCTCACCTTCGCGAGCTACCACAACCCCATAGAATTGCTTAGCTTGCTGATCTTCTAAATACACCACCGCCGGGTAATTAAGCCTTGCAATACTGTTCCAGTTCCCCTGCTGCTGATGGCACAACAGCCCTTGCTCAGTCGCTGCTTGGCAAGAAGATAAACCAATAATGGGTTGTTTTCCCCATAAGGCAAACAGTCCAGCAAATGCATTATCAATGCTGCGACTTTGCGCCATTGCGGCGCGGACAATGCTTTGATTGCGATTAACTTGTGTTAATGCCACAGGGACAACATCTTCAATAACAGCTACTTTATCAACCGCTTGTTTATTGACTAAAGCACTCGCCTGCTCTGAGCCGACCTGTTGAGGAAAAAAGCCATAAAAAGACACCCCAAAGGTAATCACTAATGTCGCAGCAATGGTTAAAGGCCAATGGGAGCGAGTCTCAACCGGCATTTCACCTAATACTTCAGCAGCAGCTTGCTTAACCATATGCTGATCGATTGGCACTTTTGATTGGCCATAACCGGCCATTAAGGCTCGTTCACACAACAGGTTAGTTAAGCGTGGAATACCGCCACTGTACTTATGTAATGCTTTGCAGGCTTTTTTAGAAAATAACGGCTCAAAACGCCCTGCGACTTGTAATCGATGTTGCACATACAAGGCTATCTCTTCAACGGTCAAAGGCAACAAATGATATCTTGCGGTAATTCGCTGGGCTAACTGACGTAGCTCTTGACGCTTAAGCAGTTGCTGTAATTCTGGCTGGCCAATAAGAATCACTTGCAGCAGTTTTTTGGTATCTGTTTCAAGGTTGGTCAGTAATCTTAGTTGCTCTAACACCTCAGGGCGCAAATGCTGCGCTTCATCGATAATTAATACGGTATTGCGGCCATTTTTATGATTATTGAGTAAATACTGGCTGATTAAGTCGGTCAGTTGTTTAATTGATGGAGCATCACCATAGCTAATGGCAAGTTCATCACACAAGGTTGCCAGTAACTCTTGTTCAGTTAATGAAGGATTAAGTATAAAAGCAGTATCCGTGTGCTCAGGTAATTGCTTTAATAAACAACGTGACACAGTGGTTTTGCCAGTGCCAACCTCACCAGTTAATAACACGAAGCCACCGGTCTCGCCCAGACCATAGGTTAAATGCGCTAATGCTTCTCGGTGACGGTCGCTTAAGAACAAATAATGTGGGTTGGGTGCGATTGAAAATGGATTATCATTTAATCCATAAAATGCTTTATACATCGGGCCAAAAATCCTTATCTATAACTGACGGCTCAAGTTATATCTTGCCGTACTGCTTGTCAAAATTTAGCAGCAGAAATGTTAGTCGTGCTAAGATTTATCTTAAGATACTTAAGATAAAGCTCCTTAGGCAAAAACATTTATGAAAATCTATTTAGTGGGTGGCGCTGTTCGTGACGGCATTTTATCACTTCCAGTCAAAGACAAAGACTATGTGGTAGTGGGCGGTTCAACCGAGGAGATGTTCGCCCTTGGCTATAGTCAAGTTGGCCGTGATTTCCCCGTTTTTTTGCACCCTAAAACCCAACAAGAATATGCCTTAGCACGTACCGAAAGAAAAAGCGGCCAGGGGTATTCTGGTTTTAGCTGCGATGCCAATAAAGAGGTAACACTGGAACAGGATTTACTGCGTCGCGATCTAACCATTAATGCCATGGCCCAAGATGACCAAGGCAATCTATACGATCCCTATGGCGGCATGGCGGATATTGAAAGTCGCCAATTACGCCATGTGTCGGATGCATTCATTGAAGATCCATTACGGGTTCTGCGGGTTGCCCGATTCGCGGCGCGTTTTGCCCACCTTGGTTTTACTATCGCCCAAGAAACAATAGCACTGATGCAAAGTATCTGTGACTCAGGCGAGTTAGCGTATTTAACGCCTGAGCGCGTGTGGCAAGAGCTAGATAAAGCTTTAAGTAGTCAGAACCCTGAAGTCTTTTTTGAGCAGCTGCGTAGTTGTGGGGCGCTTAAGGTGCTATTTCCTGAGATAGATGCCTTGTTCGGCGTACCTCAGCCTGAAAAATGGCATCCAGAAATTGACTCAGGCATTCATACCATGATGGTATTGCAAGCCTCGGCTAAGCTCACTGATAAAAAAACCATTCGTTTTGCCGCTTTGGTTCATGATTTAGGTAAGGCCATCACCCCTGCAGAGCTTTGGCCAAAACATCATGGGCACGGCCAAAAGGGCTTACCGATAATCAAAAAGCTAGTACAAAGAATTAAAGCCCCAAATGAATACAAGGAATTGGCACTGCTGTGTAGCGACCAACATCAAAATATCCATAATGCGCTAGAGTTACGCGCTGAAACCATTATAAAGATTTTTGATAAGGGTGATTTTTGGCGCAAACCGCAACGCTTAACAGACTTACTATTATGTTGTCAGGCCGATATTCAAGGTCGAACAGGTTTTGAGCAAGCGCAGTATCCTCAAAGCGAGTTTTTAACCCATTGCTTTAACATTGCTAAAGAGGTCGATGTGCAACAGGTGATTAGTGATGGGTTTAAGGGCGCAGAAATTAAACAGCAGTTGAGCATACGCAGAGCTGAGGCCATTAGCCTGTATAAAAAAAGCCAAGTACAATAAGCGTTGCAATTGTAACGTTTAAGCATTCGTGATGCACTAAACGAAACCTTAGCACTACTTCAATATCAGAGTGATTAACCTAATACTAACGCCGTAGATTATGCCTTTTTACAAATTTCTACAGATGAATATCCTTATATTAATTGGGTTTACGCTGTTTTTTATGATTTTTTTTGCCAATTTGTGTAGCAAAATACAATAGCTGTGACATAATTAAAAGGCTGTTGGGTATTACGCCTCAGCAACTTATTACAACCTATAATGAAGGGATTTTCCATGAACAAGAAAGTATTAATGATTGCTGGTGTTGCCATGACTGCTCTTATCGGTGGTTGTGCAAACACTACTGCTTTAGAAGAAAGTGTTGCTAACCTAGGTAACAAAGTTGATCAACTATCTTCTGAAGTTAGCTCTTTAAAATCAGAGCAAAGCAAATTATCTGCTGATGTGAAAGATTCTAAAGCAGCTTCTATGGACGCTCAAGCTGAAGCTAAGCGTGCAAACGATCGCATCGATAACATGGCTTCTTCTTACAAAAAGTAAGAAACCATGAAAATTAGCTTATTTTTATAGGTTGATTATTAAGGCTTGAACATAGTAAACAGACTTAAGTCGTTTACCATTTCAAGCCTTAATTGTATCTGCAGGATTAAATCAACATAAGGGCATGCCGCGCAAACGTTAACTCTGTAATAAACTTACTTAGCTTCTGCTAGCTTTGCAGTAATCAATACATAATCAAATTCTAACCCTGTCACAGGATGACTCTTAATTTGATGCTTTAATTGATCATTAACCCGCCATGCAAGGTGGTTCATCTCCAACAGTGTCATCGCTTGTTCGCCGCTCACATCACCAGTAAAGCTAATCGATTTTGTATTAACCACTTCAATCTGCTTGGGTAAATTCAACTGCAATGGCTTTTCCGCTAAATTGTCATATACCTGCTGCTTCAGTTGCCATAAATGCCGAGGACCGGGCACTAACATTAATAATCGACCGCTGTCTTTTAACACCCTTAGGCACTCTTTACCTTTTAAAGCCACGTCAAATAGCGACACGATATCTAAACTGTTATCAGCAAAAGGTAACTTCTTATAAGGGGTAAGGATTAGACTAGCTGGGGTATTTTCTTTGCTGGCTGCAAATAGTGCGTTCTCAGCTTCAGAAACGCCCCAATGGCTAACATCAACATTAGTGCTGGTAGCAAGGTGTCGCAAATATAGACCATCTGCACAGCTAAAATTCAGGTGCTGTAGTTCGGTGCGCCCATCAATCAATTGATTAAATGACTCACTCAGTTTATCCATTAACGGTTTAAATAAGTCTTCAGCCATAAGAAAGCGTTTCGAGCGCAGTTGCTGACGTGACTCATTCGCGCCCTTGAACTTGGTTGAGGTAACAAAGGATAAATAGCCTTGGGCATTTTTATCAATATGATGCTTATTATCACAATAGTAGCCTGCTGAGGCCTGATGATAATGCAATGCTGTCGCACACTTAGGGCAGATCAAAATTGAGTTCATTACAGAAAACGTCCTAGACTTTACAGCTAAATTTAAGGAATAAAAAACGGGTGATAACACCCGTTTTTTATTTTATTAATCATTGATGATTTTGTCTCTCATAATGATTAATCTATTGTGGTTTATATTACAGGAATATAAAGCCACATAATACTGCGCCAAGAGTTAGGCGATACAGCACAAATGGGGTCATGCCAATCTTGCTGATAATTTTCAAGAAAAAGTAAATACAAGTATAGGCTGCAAAAAACGAAACCACGATACCCAGTAGCACCTCACCGTAATTAATCACCAAGTCACTTGAAACGGCATCTTTAGTCATTAAAATCGCCGCACCTAAAATCACCGGTATTGACATTAAAAATGAAAAGCGTGCTGCAGCTTCTTTGTTTAGACCTAACATCAAAGCGGCGGTGATGGTAATACCTGAACGTGACGTGCCTGGAATAATCGCCAACGCTTGAGCAAAACCAATTAATAGCGCCTTTCTCCAACCGGTTTGATACTCGGTTAGCTCATTACGGGCCATTTTATCACCGACCCACAACAGCAAACCAAATATAACTGTTGTGATAGCAATTACCCCAGGGCCACGAAGGTAGGTTTCGATTAAATCTTTTGCCATAAAGCCAAAGAACACCGCCGGTAATGTCGCTAAAATGATCCACCAAGCTAATTTACTGTCTTGGGTATGAACACCTTTAACCATGCTCGCTATCCACGCATTGAGCATGAGCCATATTTCTTTTCTAAAATAGATCACTACCGCTAATAATGAACCAATATGAACAGCGACATCAAAGAAAAGACCTTGATCTTGCCAGCCTAAAACTTGCGCCGGCAAAATCAGGTGAGCGGAGCTTGAAATCGGTAAAAACTCTGTTAGCCCTTGAATGATGGCAAGTATAATAACCTGAATGGTTTCCATGATTGTCCTTTATAATATTAACGTGTCAGTGTTGCAGGGAAGTCAAACTCAATCGGCCAAATATGCTGGCTAGATTTATCGTAATTATCCCAAAGTAATTGATAGGGTTGATGCGTTATTGGGTGAGTTAATTGCGGCGCAATTTCTGCCAGCGGCCACAATACAAAAGCATTAAATAAAATCTCACCTCGAGGCAGTTCAACCGGTTGCTGACAAATTTCATTATCATAAAGCAGTAAGTCGATATCTAAACTTCGTGGACTAAATTTTTTTTCACCGCGAATGCGGCCATTTTGCTTTTCTATTCGTTTAAAGCTGGCAACCACCTCAGCAATACTCATATCGGTATCAGCTGCGGCCACCATATTTAAAAAATTGGTACCTTGAAACCCAACTGCTTCACTTTCAAACATCCTTGATAACTGTAATGGGCCAAATTGCTGCTGCAAATCAATTAATCCTGACTGCATGTGTGCAACAGGGTCAATATTAGTGCCTAGACTGATATAAATACGTGCCATTAACTCACTCTGTAATATAAAGAACAAACATAAAAAGATGATTAAATAGTGCTAAAACATGTTACTAAAATTGACCGCGCTCAATAACCACACCAACAGAGACTGCAGTAGGTACCGCACCAGGTTTCATCACTGTCACTTTAACGCCTTCAACCTTAAATTCAGTCATCAAACACTCGGCAATCATTTCTGCGACAGTTTCAATTAGCTCAACGGGTTTTTGAGTGATTAATGCAGTGAGGCGATTAGACACACTTTCGTAGCACAAGGCATGTTGATAATCATCAGTGGCAGCAGCCATTTTATTATCCCAAGCCATATCTAAATCGATGAGCAATATTTGCTGTATTTGTTTTTCCCACTCGTAGATCCCTATTACAGTTTCAATTTTTAGCTCGCGAATAAGTACTTTATCCATGCTTTCTCCGAGTTTTACTCATTTTTTTAAAAAAACAGCCTAAAAAAGCTGATAATGACATCAATTAACCGTTATCATGATTTTTGTCTTTTTCCTGAGCAACTAAAGCAGTAGGATAATGGCTAGCTATTTATGAATGATAACCATTCTAAATAGCGTTTTAAAAGCTGATAATAACCATTAAGATCAAGTGATATAAATTAATGGGCGATGATACCCTAAGAAGACTAAGGACACCAATTTGAGCGCTGTTACAATCACAATATTGATGATTATAACCGCCTACCTAGCCGGTTCTATTTCAAGTGCCATTTTGGTTTGTAAATTAAGAGGTTTACCCGACCCTCGCACTGAAGGCTCAGGCAACCCTGGGGCAACCAACGTACTTCGTATCGGTGGCGCAAGCTCTGCTGCCTTAGTTTTATTTTTCGACATGCTTAAAGGCGCCGCGCCCAGCTATTGCAGCTACTTACTCGGTCAAGATGCGGTGTCATTAGGGCTCATTGCCATCGCAGCTTGTTTAGGCCACATCTACCCGCTCTTTTTTAACTTTCAAGGCGGCAAAGGCGTAGCGACTGCCTTTGGCGCGATGGCTCCTATTGGCGGCGATTTAGCCGCCATGTTAATTATTACTTGGTTAGTATTTGTAATTATTACTCGCTATTCATCATTAGCCGCCATTTTAACTGCAATACTTGCACCAGTTTACACATGGTGGTTAGACGAGCGCTTTGTCATTCCAGTGGCAATGCTCTCTTTATTAATTGTCATTCGCCATAAAGATAATATTAAGCGCTTGAGAGTGGGCGAAGAAAGCAAGCTTTCCCGTAAGAAAAAACAAGCTAACTAGTTTTAACTCAAACTATCTAACTGATTATATTATTGATATAAAAAAACCTAAGCCATGGCTTAGGTTTTTTCATATCAGGTAATGACTTAATTACACAGCAGACAAGGTATCTAATGGCCAGCGCGGCTTGCCTTCTACCTCTAATGACTCCACCTGCCCAGCTTTTAAGCGCTGTAAGCCAGCAAAAGCGATCATTGCACCATTATCGGTACAAAACTCACCTCTTGGATAAAACACCTCACCATTTAACTTAGCCATCATGGTCGCTAAATTTTCTCTTAACCGAGTATTAGCGCTCACTCCACCTGCTACAACTAAGCGATTATAACCTGTTTGTTTTAATGCGCGTTGACACTTAATCGCTAAAGTATCCACCACTGCCTCTTCAAAAGCGCGGGCAATATTGGCTCTTGTTTGCTCATCATCAGGCTCTTTAGCGATGGTATTCGCGGTAAAGGTTTTTAAGCCTGAAAAGCTAAAATTAAGCCCTGGTTTATCTGTCATTGGTCGAGGGAATTTATAACCTGCCTCAACACCTTTTGCTGCTAACTTAGCTAAACGTGGCCCACCAGGGTAATCAAGCCCCATCAGCTTAGCGGTTTTATCAAATGCTTCACCAGCAGCGTCATCAACCGATTCACCTAACACCTGATAACGGCCAATGCCTTCTACTTGCACTAACATTGAGTGACCGCCAGATACCAGCAGAGCAAGAAAAGGGAACTCAGGCGCATCATCTTCAAGCATTGGCGCTAATAAATGCCCTTCCATATGGTGAACTCCAATTGCAGGCTTGTCCCACGAATATGCCAATGAACGCCCAACACAAGCGCCGACTAATAGCGCGCCAATTAATCCAGGTCCTTTAGTAAAAGCGATGCCATCAATATCATCAACAGTAGAGTTAGCCTCTTTAAGCGCCTGCTTAATCAATGGAATAATTTTACGCACATGATCACGAGATGCTAATTCAGGCACAACACCACCATAATCTGCATGTAATTTCACTTGGCTATATAAAGCATGGGATAATAGTCCCTGCTCATCATCATAAACAGCGATTCCAGTTTCATCGCATGATGTTTCAATACCTAAAACCCGCATAGCATCTCGTCTTGATAAATTTGTAAGGGCGGCAATTCTACCTGTTGAGAAGATTTTATTCCACCAAGCATAATCATCAGTCTCAAAAAAATGACACCTTGATTGTCATTTGCGATTAACAAAGGGGTTTACAAAAGCATCGTAATCGATGTAGAATTCGGCACCATTTTAAATAGCCTTGGTTAATCTACCAAAACAGGTAGTGCCAAATTAACTACACCTAAGGGGTGATGGCGTATGCCAATTATTAAAGTACGTGAAAACGAACCATTCGACGTAGCTCTTCGTCGTTTCAAGCGCTCTTGTGAAAAAGCAGGTATCTTAGCTGATGTTCGCGCTCGTGAATTCTACGAGAAGCCAACTTCTGCACGTAAGCGCGCAAAAGCTGCCGCTGTTAAGCGTCTAGCTAAGAAGCTTTCTCGCGAAAACGCACGTCGCGTACGTTTATACTAATCTCACTATGAGCCTAGTCGAACAGCTAAAAGACCAAATGAAAGAAGCTATGCGTGCCAAAGATAAGGCGCGTTTGGGGACAATTCGTATGGCACTGTCTGCCATTAAACAGATTGAAGTGGATACCCGCGAAACTCTGACTGATGAACAGACAATAGCCGTTTTAACCAAAATGGTAAAACAACGTCGCGATTCTATAACTCAGTATGAGTCAGCAAATCGCCCGGAGTTAGCAGCAGCTGAAGCAGCAGAGATTCAAGTCATTGAAACTTTCTTGCCTTCTCCTTTAACAGAAGAAGAAGTTGCCGCAATCATTGATGAAGCTATCTCTCAGGTAGGTGCATCAACCATGGCGGATATGGGCAAAGTAATGGGAGCATTAAAATCTAAGGTTCAAGGTCGTGCAGATATGGGTGCCATTGGCAGTCTAATCCGTGCTAAATTAAACTAACAGATCGTTAATGTGTGAATAAGCCGTGCACCTTGCACGGCTTGTTTGTTTTATCTATTTGGTAATGCGAGACCTATAGCATTTATGGCGATACCTCGTGACTTTATCAATGAGCTAATAGCTCGAACTGACATTGTTGATCTAATTGATCACCGTGTACCTTTGAAAAAAGCAGGGAAAAATCACTCTGCATGTTGTCCTTTTCATAGCGAAAAATCACCTTCTTTTACCGTCAGTCAAGACAAGCAATTTTACCACTGCTTTGGTTGTGGTGCTCATGGCAACGCCATTGATTTTATCATGGAATATGATCGACTAGAATTTGTCGATGCCATTGAAGAGCTTGCCGGTAAACTCGGACTCGAGGTACCAAGAGAGCAAGGTACTGGTCCTAAAAAAGATCAAAGTTTAAGTCGTGACTTATACCAATTGATGGAAGAAGCGAATCTTTATTATCAAAATCAATTGCGTCAACACAGCGACAAACAAAAAGTTGTAGATTATTTAGAATTCAGAGGGCTCTCCAGTGATGTTGTAGAGCATTTTGGAATCGGTTTTGCGCCAGATGGTTGGGATGGACTATTAAGTCGATATCGCCAAAACCCTGCAGCACAAGACAAATTACTCACCGCCGGAATGCTAATTGCCAACGATAATGGCAAGCGATATGACCGCTTTCGCGATCGGTTAATGTTTCCTATTCGCGACCGCAGAGGCCGAGTAGTTGGCTTTGGTGGTCGAGTTTTAGGCGATGGAACACCAAAGTACTTGAATTCGCCAGAAACGCCCATATTTCATAAGGGAAATGAGCTTTACGGTCTTTACGAACTCAAGCAAACCCATAGAGACCCACAACAAGTATTAATTGTTGAAGGCTATATGGACGTTGTGGCACTTGCCCAATTTGGTGTTGATTATGCCGTTGCATCACTTGGCACAGCAACAACCGCTGAACAATTTCAGCTGTTAGTGCGTAGTGCTAAAGAAGTCATTTGTTGTTACGACGGTGACCGAGCAGGTAAAGAAGCCGCTTGGCGTGCACTAGAAACCGCATTGCCTTTATTAAAGCCTGGTGATGTCGTTAGGTTTATGTTTTTACCTCAAGGCGAAGATCCAGATACCATGGTTCGCCAAGTAGGCAAAGACGGTTTTGAAGAGTTAATGGTCAGCGCCCTCGACTTACCGGCGTTTTTATTTGAGACCTTAACCAGTAAATTCGGTAGTGATAAAAGCTCATTGGCTAAACAAGCTATGTCGCTAATCGAACGTGTTCAAGACACTGTGTTACAAAATTTATTATTAGAAAATCTCGCCCATAAAATTGGTATGAATAGCGCAGATGATCTAAAGAAAAAGTTAGGTTTTGCAGTAAAACAGCAACAACCTATGAATAAAAAAGGTTTACAAGGGCGTGGTACCCCACTGCGATTAGCCATTGCATTATTAGTACAACGTCCAGAGTTAGGATATGGCTTAGCTGTACAACCCTCACTTGCACATTTAAAGATTGCTGGCATCGAATTGCTCAGTGATTTATTGAATTTAACTCGAGACCGAAAGTTAAACAGCGCACAACTACTTGAGATTTATCGTCAGCATGAACAAAAAAATGCGTTGATAAAATTGGCCCAATGGGACCACCAAGTGGCGGATGAAAACCTAGTTCAAGAGTTTAAACAATCCCTGATCTGGTTGAACAATCAATATATTGAACAACGCTATCAGGAACTGAGTCTTAAACAAACTCTAAATAAAGCTGAAAAAATTCAGCTCACGAAGCTTATTTCTATAATGAAAGGCATTGCTAAATAACATCTTTTATTAAAAAAATGTTCCCTTAAGTCATGTCATGGACTAGCGTACTTTAGTTCATAGAGCTATAATTGACGATTTGCTTGACACTTTGCCTCGGCAGGTGTCCAGTCGTTATTTCAGTTACCAACTTGGATGATATCTATGGAGCATACTCCGCAGTCGCAACTTAAATTGTTGCTTGCTAAAGGTAAAGAGCAAGGTTATTTAACCTATGCTGAAGTCAATGACCACTTGCCAGCTGACATGGTCGATTCTGATCAGATTGAAGATATTGTCCAGATGATCAATGACATGGGCATCCGCGTGTTTGAACAAGCGCCAGATGCCGATGACATGATGATGTCTGAGGACAACACCGACGAAGATGCAGCAGAAGAAGCTGCAGCAGCGCTTGCAACGGTAGAAAGTGAATTAGGTCGTACCACTGACCCAGTACGTATGTATATGCGTGAAATGGGTACAGTTGAGTTATTGACTCGCGAAGGCGAAATCGTCATCGCAAAACGTATTGAAGAAGGCATTAATACGGTTCAAAGTTCTGTCTCTGAATATCCGCAAGCGATTGCGATGATTTTAGAGCAGTTTGATAAGTATGAAGCTGACGAAATACGTTTAACTGACATTATCGCAGGTTTTGTTAACCCTGATGATGATGACGTAGCACCAACAGCAACACACGTTGGTTCTGAGTTATCAGAAGAAGAGTTAGAAGACGAAGATGATGCCGAAGATGCTGAAGACGAAGAGGAAGGCCCAAAAGGTCCAGATCCTGAAGAAGCTAAAGAGAAGTTTACCCAATTACGCGAAGTGTTTGAAAAAGGCTTAGCTGTTATTGAGAAAAAAGGCCGTGATCACCCTGAAGCCATCGGTGCTTTATTTGTCATTGGCGAGCTTTTCAAAGAATTCCGTTTAGTACCAAAGCAATTTGATCGCTTAGTAAAAAGCATGCGTTCTATGATGGACCGCGTACGTGTACAAGAGCGTTTAATCCTTAAGCTTTGTGTTGAACAAGCTAAAATGCCAAAGAAAAACTTTGTTAAGTTCTTCACCGGTAATGAAACTGACTTAACTTGGTTCCATGCTGAAATGAGCAGTAATAAGCCTTATGCTGAAGGCTTACGTATGGTTAAAGACGATGTGATTCGTTGTAGCACTAAACTTGCTGCTATCGAAGAAGAAACCGGCTTAGTCATTCGCGCAATTAAAGACATCAACCGTCGTATGTCAATCGGTGAAGCAAGAGCTCGTCGTGCGAAGAAAGAAATGGTTGAAGCGAACTTACGTCTAGTAATTTCTATTGCTAAAAAGTACACCAACCGTGGCTTACAGTTCTTGGATTTGATTCAAGAAGGTAACATTGGTTTGATGAAAGCTGTAGATAAGTTCGAATACCGTCGTGGTTATAAGTTCTCAACTTATGCAACCTGGTGGATCCGTCAGGCGATTACTCGTTCAATTGCTGACCAAGCACGTACCATTCGTATTCCAGTACACATGATTGAAACGATTAATAAACTTAACCGTATTTCACGTCAAATGTTACAAGAAATGGGCCGCGAACCAACACCTGAAGAATTATCAGAGCGCATGTTAATGCCAGAAGATAAGATCCTTAAAGTGCTGAAAATCGCTAAAGAGCCTATTTCAATGGAAACACCTATTGGTGATGATGAAGATTCGCACTTAGGTGACTTCATTGAAGATAACACGCTTGAGCTACCATTAGACTCAGCAACAAGCGAAAGTCTTAAAAATGCCACTCATGAAGTGCTAGCAGGCCTAACAGCCCGAGAAGCTAAAGTGTTACGTATGCGTTTTGGTATTGATATGAATACCGACCATACCCTTGAAGAAGTGGGTAAACAGTTTGATGTAACCCGTGAACGTATTCGTCAAATTGAAGCAAAAGCACTACGTAAATTGCGTCACCCTTCTCGCTCAGAAATCTTGAAGTCTTTCTTAGACGAATAGAGTCTCACTAAGAAGTTGCAACAATAATGAAAGCCCGTTAATTCGGGCTTTTTTTTGCCTCAAAATTACTTTATTTAATATAAAAAACCTCATGATTGCTTAACAGATAACCAATTGAATCTTTTAGTCACAATTCTCAGCAATTGGCGGGTGACAACCGTGAATAAACTTCGTATACTTCTTTCCGCTTTCGATAGTGACGACTATCTTAAGTCGGCCCCTTAGCTCAGTTGGTTAGAGCATACGACTCATAATCGTCAGGTCCCCAGTTCGAGTCTGGGAGGGGCCACCAATTTATTGATAGGCCGCTTGGATTTATTCAAGCGGCTTTTTCATGTTTAAAATTTTAACTTTAGCGAAATACCAACAAATATCAACATCATCATTCCACGTAGATAGCGGCTGAAAACTCACAAATGATGTAAGTCACTAAATAGTTCTAGCAGCTTTATCATGACTTTAATTCCACTGCTAGCCTAAAGGCATCAAACTAACATTCCATTGATTGCAAATAACACTCAAAGCGTTTTTATATTTGGCTGCCTTACTGAAATTTAACAAAAACACATACCCCAAATGATAACTTCACAAAAAATTGATCTAAAACACAGTTTATTTGTATTATTATATTAAATTAAACCTACTACTGTTACATCGCTGTTTGCCATGACATTTTGGCTCAAGGTTTTCGTTAAAAGGAATAAAAATGAAAAAAATAAAACTGTTACCCTTAGCGCTTATTGTTAGTAGTTTACTGGGTGGTTGTGCATCAAGCTCCGAAACGCCAACACCTTCAAATATCGAGATGAAACCAGCAACAGGTGAGCAAGTAGCGCCTGCTGATTATGTAAAATTTTCATCAATATTAAGTGCCTCAAAACTGCAAATATCAACACCAAACGCAAAACCCGGCAGTAAATATGAATTAGCTCAAGACAGCAATTTTAGCGGTATCGTTAATGAGCACTTTTATGTAGATAAAGGCTCTGAAGCCCTGGTCATGAATATGGAAGGTTATAAGTTACGTAATGAACTACGCGTCTTAGAAAACTTCAAATCTGATGAAAGCCAAACTTTTTATCGTCTATCTGCTGATTTAATGCCTATCAATCCACGAGAAGCCGTAGAAAACAGCCCTTCGAAAAATGATGCGATGACCTTCTTACAGGTACACAACAAAGGTACTTTTGACGATGGCAAGCATGGTGTGGGTTATATCCCTCACCCATTACTGCGTGTCGTTTACGAAGCCGACCGAAAAGGCATAAAAGATCATTACTGGGCTATCATCAAAAATAACAATGTGAATTGTGGTAAAGACAGTGGAAACCGCGATACGCCTGTTTGTAAAAATTCGTATGTGAGAATGAATTTAGGGAAGTTTACCCCTGATGTGCCAACGCATTTTGACATCATTGTTGGCGATCAAAAGCTGGTCATTAAAGTTGATGGTGTCACTAAAGTGAAGCATGACATTAGCTACTGGAAAGACATGCTAAGCTACTTCAAAGCTGGGGTTTATAACCAGTTCGAAAACGGTAAAAGCGAAGCTCATTTCTACAATTTAGAATACGCCATAGACACAAAACAAGCGCAATAAGCTCTCTTTAATTGCTGAGTAATACACCGCATTACAAACCAATGTAAACCGTTCTTATAAACACACGGATTACATTGGTTTTTCCATCTTACCTTGCCATTGAAATAGCTCTAACGGCCCTTAAACAGGTACTTAGTTCTTACTTTCACGTTCCTGTTGAGCGATTTCCAAATAATTTTGCGCCGCAGTAATGGCTTTAACAGCCCGAGAGTTAAACTCTCGATGATAGAGAATATAAACCACCAGCAAGCTGGCTATTATCAGTAAGATGGGGTTCCAAAACCAACAAAGCGCTGCCATGGAAAAGTAATAACTTCGTAAGCCATAATTGTAAGAGTGAGCGGCCTGATCGCCCACCGTGGCCATTTGGCGCGAATACTTTGCCAAGTTTTTATTGCTTCGTGTGCGATCAATGGGCGCTGCGCCAATCATCACATTTAAAAAGCCATATTGACGCATTGACCAAGTAAATTGAAAAAAGGCTAATACAAAAATACTTGCCAGCATAGCCAACTTCACCTGCACTAAGGCATGATTAGGTTCAGCGGCAAAGGGAATAGAGCTGATCACTTCTTCAAGGCGCTCAACTTGAGCAAATAAGGTCAATACACCCGCCAACACCAGTAAGGTGGTTGAGGCAAAAAAAGCGATATTACGTTCTAAGTTTGCCAACAATGCTGCCTCACCCACACGGATCTCCTTGGTCATCACTTCGGCCATCCAATAGATACGATGCTGATGCAAACAGCGGGCGATACAGTTCGTTGTTTTGGCCTTTTTACGGGCAAAAAAAGTGTAACCCACCCAGCATGAGAAGAAACACGCTAAAGCGATAAAATCGATAAAAGAGAAAAGCATAAGACTCAAGCTATTATGGAATTAATGGTTAATTATGCAACACATTACTCTTGCCTTAAATAGCCTTCATGTTATTAACCGCTAAATAATCAAGTTTAATAACAGCTAGGCAGTTATCAGCTTGATTGAAGCGTATATTTACGACAAAGGCAGCCTTTAAACCGCTAAGCAAATATATTTCATTTCAAGATACTCATCGATACCATGATGGGAGCCTTCGCGGCCAAGCCCTGAAGACTTCACTCCGCCAAAGGGGGCGACTTCATTCGAAATTAACCCGGTATTAACCCCGACCATACCGTACTCAAGGGCTTCTGATACTTGATATACGGTAGAGATATCTTTGGCGTAAAAGTAAGCCGCTAAACCAAACTCGGTATCGTTGGCTTGTTTGATCACTTGTTCAACTGAATCAAATTCAAAAATCGCCGCTAACGGCCCAAAGGTTTCTTCTTTGGCCACTTTCATCGACTGCTTTAGATTAACCAATACTGTCGGCTTAAAAAAGTTAGCGCCTAAAGCATCGCCCTTACCACCCAATACAATTTGACCGCCTTGTTGTAGCGCATCATCAATATGAGCTTGCACCTTTGCTACTGCGGCTTGGTTTATTAGTGGTCCAATAGTGACGCCATCATCTAAGCCGTTACCCACTTTGAGCTGCGCTGCTGCTTGGGTAAACTTTGCCACAAATTGCTGATATAAGCCTTTTTGAACATAGATACGATTAGCGCAAACACAGGTTTGTCCGGCATTACGATATTTGGCTTGAATAGCCCCTTCAACTGCCGCGTCAATATCAGCATCATCAAAGACAATAAACGGTGCATTACCACCAAGCTCAAGGGATAGCTTTTTAATACTTGGCGCGCATTGCTGCATCAGCTTTACGCCTACAGCGGTTGAGCCAGTAAAGGACAACTTTCTCACTATGGGGTTAGCACAAAGCTCTGCACCGATGGCGATGGCATCGCCGCTGATCACGTTAAATACCCCAGCAGGAACACCGGCTCGACTTGCAAGCTCAGCTAAGGCTAAGGCGCTAAAGGGGGTTTGCGGCGCAGGTTTAAGCACCATAGTGCAACCCGCTGCTAATGCAGGTGCAGCTTTACGGGTTATCATCGCAAGCGGGAAATTCCACGGCGTAATAGCAGCGGTAACGCCTACGGCCTGCTTAATCACCATAATACGTTTATCAGCTTGATGGGCTGGAATGGTCTCACCATAAACCCGTTTGGCCTCTTCAGCGAACCATTGCACAAAGGAGGCGGCATAAGCGACTTCAGCTTTGGCTTCGGCTAATGGCTTACCTTGCTCTAAGGTCATAATCAGCGCTAAATCATCGCTATGGGCTAATATCAGCTCAAACCAAGTCATTAATATTATTTGGCGCTGTTTAGCTGTGAGTGCTTGCCATGCTGCTAAGGCACTATTGGCGCTTTCAATGGCTTGCTGGGTTTCAGTCTGGCCCATTCTTGACACTGTACCTAGCTCTTTATTGGTGGCAGGATTAATAATCGTGTCGCAATGGGTCGATATGGCATCACGCCATTGCCCATTGATATAACATTGATGACGTAACAAACTGGGGTCTTGTAAATGCACAATCGTATCCTTTAGCAGCAAAATAGCAGACACTACTATCTTAGCTAAGTTTGCGAAGGTTAACGAGCTAACGATTTAGCAACTGGCTGACAACCAAGCAGTGCCCCCATTTCGCCCTTTATAATCGCCGCTTAAATGCCCTGTAAATGTGAGCTAGATTACAAAGCGTTAAAAATAATTGCATTCCTCAACTAGCAGAGTATTTTAATCAGTAAGACATTGAAAATTTTGATTTAACCTACTGAGTCATTTCAATTAATATTCAAGGCACTCAGGCTGTAAATACAAGGATATTGTTATGGTAGATACACTATTTAAAATATTATTTGTGCTGTTATTTCTGGTTATCGCTTACAAGCTCATTTTTTCAGGCAGCAGAGGATTGAAAGTCTTTGAAATGCATTTTAAAAACGGCAAACTCGATAAGCACTCGGGGAAAATCCCTGAAGCATTTCTGCGGGAATGTAAAAATATAGCCAAACACGAAAAGCTCACTTGTACTGTCAGAGCTGAAAAACTGAACGGGGTAAGATTACATGTCTCTGCCAATGTCGGTGACAAAATCACCCAACGGATCAGAAACGTTTTTCCATTTGAGTATTATGATAAGAAGCAACAGGACAATTCAAAGCTAAAGGGTTAAGGAAGCCAGAGGCTTTAGCGGTCAATATAAGTTGTATTAGTTGACCGCTACTGTAATGCCTTCAATCTGCCTTCAGCCATTGATATTTGTGTTACTCTTTGCTGATGACTAACGTAACCTGAGCAACCGTAACCCCAAATTTGATGATATCGCTTTTGTTTATAATGGTGCTTTCATCCACTAAAAACATCCAGTCATCAAAATGCACCTCATATTCTGAGTCATCAACCTCTAAAATCATGTCATAAGCCCAGCGCAGCGCACTGCCTCTGGCCTCACCGGTCGCAGTGCCTAAAATATCATTCGCTGTACCTTCATATTGGCCATTACCTAAATCGGTTATATGCCAAATTCGGGTTTGCTTTTCGCCATCATCATAAATAAACCACTCGTTAATAACCCCTTTATTACCTTGCCAACTGGCTTCCATAGTGACGGTAAATTTTCGGGTCACTGTGCCAGAGAAGTCTTGTACGATACCCGCCGCAGTTAACTTGCCGTCAAAAAAGCTACGTAAATTAAGTTCCGGAGTGGTTTTATCATAATCTTCAATAGATGCTGATGAACACGCTGTCAATAACACTAACGAAATGACCAGCAAAGATGACTTCTTAGCCATAGCGTAAGCGCATTGCAACTGTCGCCACGTACTGTTTAATGCCGTTAACGCTAAACTTGCTTTAATCATTTCTTAACTCCAATTAACTGCTGACGTAATTTAGGCCTGCTGGTGTTTTCTGATAACCAAATGCCAAGAAATGCGTCTGCAAACCCCGGTTCTAAGATCATCGCCAAAGGCTGTTCGTTATAAAAAAACTGGCCTTTATTTTGCTCGTGCATCATAAAGCTTAGAGTGTCACCTTGCTTAACATCAGGCCATATACCTTCTAGATGAGCCTGCAGTTGAGGGATGCGACTTTGCTCGATACCAATGTGCTGCCACTGCTCTACGGTAGCTTCAATTAAATCTTCTGCATCAATATCTCTATGGTATTGGATTTCAAGTTTCAGTGGATATTGCTGATTTTTGTATTCACCATCTACTGACATTAGCTTGGCGCTGTAAACCGAAAACCACAATAAATCCAGATCGGCTTGGCCTACCAGTTTAAAATCTGTCGTGGCTAATGCTGTCGAAGCTGGTGTCGTTGGCACTGACGAAGATTGCACTGATGAAATTAGTTCTGCTGCGGGAGTTGGCTCAGTATTTAACTCTTGTGCGTTAGCCAATACGTTTGTACTCATAACAGCTAAGATACAGGCACTAAAAAAAAACCTAACTAAGCTCAAAACAACTAAGTGAAAAATTGCACGTGTATTTACACCAAGCGCATTAGGAACTGCTAACGAGCTTATCCGAGAATAACTATTCATCATATTGAGTTCCTCTATTGAGCCAATATAATCAGCCAACCACAGCCTGATAATTGCACCGCCGTTAGGTACACAAAGCTGGGTTAATTAAATAAGCTGGGCAATTTGTTTCACTTCGTGTTTGTGGCGAATGAACTTGGCAATGTGAAAAAATAACGGCATCAACAAGGCCCAAATAATGGCTAGAATTGCAGTGGTAAACAAATCGCCGTGAGGGAAATCGACCGCGCCAAAGTTGGCTCCAGCAAGGTAACTTAAACTACCAAATACGCCACCAACTAACACTTGAACAATAATGGGTAAGCCGCTAAAAATGCTTAAACTGTAATTAAGTGAAATCGCAAAATAACACCACAGCAGTAATAACCATATAGGCACAACCGTAAAATCAAAAAGCCCCGTTAAGGTAAGCGTTAAGTCAACTAGTACCCCGATAATGGTGCAACTGAGCATCACTTTGATATCTAAAACCCGTTGACGGCTGACGATAAAGTGCCAAATCAACAATAATCCTGGGATATATAGCAGCTGATTGCCAGCTAATACCCCTGCCCACCAGATAATCTGAAAGGCAATAACATTGATGATGATATTATGATTAACCCAGAGCATATACGTTATGCGCCACTGGCTAATGCAGTACGATATTGCGGCCTTACTGCCACTAAATGAACTGTGCTGGTAGTTCTTTCTAAAAATCCACCTTCACAATAACTCAGGTAAAACTTCCACATTCTGATAAAGTCTTCGCCATAGCCCATCTCTTTGATTCGGTCTTGGGCTTTATCAAATTTTTCATGCCAATGGTTTAAGGTTTGAGCGTAATCTTTACCCATATCATTGATGGACCACACCACCATGTCAGTTTTATTGGCAATGTGCTTATTCATTTCACTGATAGACGGTAAACAACCACCAGGGAAAATATAGCGCTGGATAAAGTCGACACTTTTACGGTAACTGTCATAGCGCTGATCAGCTATGGTAATGGCTTGAATTAACATGCGCCCATTTGGCTTAAGTAAACTTTCTAACTTCTTAAAGAAGCCCGGTAAATATTCATGACCTACCGCTTCAATCATTTCAATGGACACCACGCGGTCATACTCACCGGTCAAAATACGGTAATCGTCTTTTAACAAAGTTATTTTGTCAGTTAAGCCTTCTTGCTCTACCCGCTCTAGTGCGTAATCATATTGGGCATCAGAGATAGTTGTCGTGGTCACGGTGACATCAAAGTGCTTGGCCGCATATATCACCAACGCCCCCCAACCAGTACCGACCTCAAGAACGGTTTGCCCCGCTTGTAAATCAAGACGCTCACAAATGGTTTGCAGCTTATGCTGCTGGGCTTGTTCTAAACTGGCATCGTGGTACGGGTATAGCGCGCTTGAATAGAGCATTTCTTTATCTAGAAACTGCTCATACATCGGGTTGCCTAGATCATAATGCGCCAGAATATTGCGCTTTGAACCCGTTGATGAATTGCGGTTAAACAAATGACCGATACGATTAATACCAACACTAAACCATGAAAAGTAACGCTCAATTTTATCCAGTAATGAGAGGTTTCGGGCAAAAAGCTGCACCACTTTAGTTAAATCAGGGCTCGACCAATGACCTTGAATGTAGGCTTCGCCAGCGCCAATTGAACCACCCCAAATGATCTGCTTGTAAAAACTGGGGTGAGACACCTGCATAGTGGCATGCAAGTCAGAATCGACATTACCAAAGCTTAAGCTTTGCTCTGAGCTGCCAATTGCAGAGTTATCAGAACTAACAATGGTAAGATGGCCATCTGACAAGTGGGCTAATGCCTTAAGCAAAATCTTCTTCGCAAAGCTGTCAGAAATAGTCTCTTGCACTAAGCTGGTGTTGGTTGCCGCATTTTCCATAACTCTCTCCGCTGACTACTTTTTATATGCAATTTTTTGTGCGCTATTAGTATTTTAGCTGTAAATTTTATTTTTACTCATAAACAACAGGTTAGATTTCAATACACTAAAACTCTCGCTAGGCAAAAATTATTTGTTATGAGTTGAACATTACTAAACCAATACGCATCATTTCATGATTTGGTTTAATTTAAGTTTGTGGATGAGAGATAAAAGGGATCCGTTTAATAAATAACTTCAGCGCTTGCCAATAAATTCCAAACATAATTTTCAATGTCATTAGCGGAAAACTGAGCAACATACTGCGAATATTTTTGGCGGTAAAATCCTTTTTATTGAGCAACAAACTGGCATCGAACAGCTTATTGTCGGCATCATCCCTGTTTTGTATGGTCACATTTAAGCGCTTGCTTGGCGCGATGACCTTCCAAAAATAATGCATCTCAAGATCCATAAATGGCGAAACATGAAACACTTTATCTGTGGTGGTGGTTTTAGTGAGATTGACTAAGTAACAATGGCGCTGATCCCATGGCGTATTACTTACCTCCGCCAGCATATAAACCGCTTCGTCACCTTGATAGCAAAAATAGAAGTTAACCGGGCTAAAATAAAAACCAAAATGCCTCACTTGGCCAGCAAACACGACTCTGTCACACTGCGTCTGAGCCCCAAGCTTTGCTATCGTCCATAACACCCGCTGTTTCAGCGCTTGCGGCGGGCTCATTTTATCTATCAATGGTGCATCAACAGGGGAGCAATTAAACTGGCTTTCAAGGGCATTTAAATAATCATCAGGATTAAATCGTAGTACTGAGCGCTCAACTGCGCTAAATAAACGGCTAACCTTAGATAGCTGCGCCACTTCATCTAAGTCTATTGCCAGTAAGGCAATCTGATAACTGAAGCTGTGCAGCTTCGGCGTAAAGCGCCGGTGAATAATATCGCCACTGTATATTCCACTGGTGAATTCACTCATAGGCTAATGCCAAAATCATTGCACACATCAAGTGCACTGTGGACACCATCTTCATGAAAACCGTTATACCAATAGGCGCCAGCAAAATGAGTATGGTTAACGCCGCAAATACGATTACGTTCGCCTTGGGCTTTCATACTCGACTCATTAAACACTGGATGGGCATAATTGAATTTTCTGAGAATTTTAGACTCATCAATTAAATCTGTTTGATTTAAAGTCACACAAAACGTCGGCGCATCTTTGGGTAAGCGCTGCAAAATGTTCATGTTATAAGTCACGCTGGCAGGTCTGTCAGCAATTTCAGCTGCATCCTTGCCTTCTAGGCGGTAATTCCAACTGGCCCATGCCGCTTTGCGTTTTGGCAGTAGATTAGTATCTGTATGCAAAACTACTTCATTATTTTGATATGCCATCGCCCCAAGTACTTGTTTTTCATCCTCAGTTGCATCGGTAAGCATCGCCAACGCTTGGTCGCTATGGCAAGCTAGAATGACTTCATCAAAGCGTTGAACTTCGCCATCATTAATACGTAAGTTAACCCCATCGTCGCTGCGTTCAATGGAGGTCACTGCAGAGTTTAAAAACAATCGCTGTTTGAAAGGAGCAATAAGCGCAGGAATATAGCTTCGAGAGCCACCTTTTAATACGTACCATTGTGGGCGGTCACTAATATTAAGTAAGCCATGGTTATGGAAAAATTGAATAAAAAATCGCAATGAGAATTTGCGCATATCATTGATACTGGCAGACCAAATGGCCGCGCCCATTGGCAAGATGTAATGCTCGCTAAAAAAGTCAGAGAAACCTTCAGCATCTAAAAACTGCCCTAAACTGTCACTCGGGTAGTTTTCCGCTTCAAAGATAGCCTTGCATTGATTATTAAAACGCACTATCTCGGCTAAAAACTTATAGAAATCTGGTTTTAACAAGTTACGTCTTTGGGCAAACATGCTCCACAAGGTATGGCCATTGTATTCTAATCCGGTTTGCACATTACGCACACTAAAGCTCATTTCAGTGGGTAATGATTCAATGTTCATTTTTGCCATTAGCTTTTGAAAACGTGGGTAAGTGCGGTCATTAAAGACAATAAAACCACTGTCGATAGCATAAGGCTTACCGCCTACTTCAACATCAATGGTCGCAGTATGGCCGCCAATATAATCGTTAGCTTCAAATACGGTGACTTGATGAAGCTCACTGAGTAAATGTGCACAGGTCAGTCCTGAAATACCCGATCCCACAACTGCTATTTTTTTCATATTAATCCTTCAATTGGTTATTATTTTTGTTATGACGACAGTGTATCGCATTGTTATCATTTGATTATATATAACAGCATCAATTGGCTTTTGGCGCTAAAATTTTAGTAATTAATCTTGCGGGCAGTAAAGATAAGCCCTTTAATAAAAAGGTAAATCGCTTCGGAAAATGAATTTCATCTTTAGCTTTTTTTAATTCTTTAAATATCGTCATTGCCGCTTTGTCAGCAGTAATTTGCATGGGCATAGCAAAGTCATTTTTATCGGTTAATGGGGTTTTCACAAAGCCCGGACAAATAACACTTACACCGATACCGATTGCTTTTAAATCAAGACGAAGACTACTGGCAAGGTAACTCACTGCAGCTTTTGACGCGCCATAGGCTTCAGCCTTAGGAAAAGGTAAATAGGTCGCACTGGAACTCATTAACGCCACTCTGCCGTTGGTAGTCACTAGCGGTAAGAAATGCTCTAAACAATAACCCATCGAGATGACATTAGTTTGAATCACTCGCTCAAATAAAGCGCCATCAAAGCGCAGCGGATTTTCAATGTATTCACAACTACCCGCATTAAGAATAACCAGCTGTAATTTCGCGTTAGATGCGACTAATTTATCTGATAATGTTTGCGCTGCGGTTTGAATTTGCGCTTTATCGTTAATATCAAAAGCAAGCGGCACAACGCCACTTATGGCATTTAAACGCTGCTCATTACGGCCACAAGCAAATACCATGTAGCCTTTTTCAACATAAAGCATCGCTAGTGCTAAACCGATACCAGAACTGGCCCCGGTGATTAACACTGCAGGTCTTGCTACTGATTGATGAAGGTTTCCCTGATGAGAGTTAGCTTGTTCCATTATGCTGACGCCTTGTTTTTGATGAACTTAATCAACCGACCTACTAACGGGAGTTGTTCATACAGCATACTGCCAAGATCAAAATAATCGCGATGGGCTGTAATTTTATCGCTAAATTTAAGCTGGCTCATTCCTTCAACAGTGATGAGTTGGCCGTTGTTTAATTTAGAGTGACGATAGTGCATTGCCCAGAAAACGGCGGCCTGCTGATGGCTACAGCTCACCTCTTTAATATCAAATTCAATATGGTCAACGTTGGCATATAGGTTAGCAAAGTACAGGCTAAGGTTTTCAATACCTTCAACTTTGTGTAATGGATCTTGAAAGATAATCTCATCGCTATACACCTGATTAAGCAAGTGTAAGCTGTCTTTATTTAGCTGCTGATACATGCCGATAAAGTCATCAATTATTTGTGGTCTGGCAAGATCATTATTGCTGGCTGGCTCAGTTAAATGACTCACGGTATTGGCAGTACTTGGCATTATGTCTCCTTTACCACCTCAAATAACGATTAGCTGATTAACTAATAGCAATCTAGGTGGCGCTTAGCTAAACCTTGCAAACTTTGGTAATCAAATCGAGCTGTCATATTGCGACTGCAAGATTAATAGTAAGCTTAGTTGCACGTTTTGTCCTATGTTTAACCGATAAATAACTTAAATAATCATTGATTTTCAATAAGTAAATAATGCTACTTAATCGGATTGTTAATGATTAATACGCAACGATAGTCGCTGCAGATCACAATAAAAAAGGCGCTTAGTTTTCACTAAGCGCCTTTAATAAACACAATAATCAGCTTTGGCGATATCAGTCTCTATCGCTATTTTAAGCTAATAAATTTAGCTCACTGGTAACCTCTTGCAGCAATTGGGTCCCAGTTTTTCTCAACTTCTTCTTTGATGAATTTTTGCTTCTCTTCGCTTAACTTAACTTCATCAATTCCAACCGCAGCATGAGCAGATTCTTTAGTGCTAATGTCAGGGTATTGCACCTCGGTAACCTTAAGCAATCTAAGGACTCCCGCAATAGACTCACGCGCAGCGGTTGCTTGCTCAATAGCTTTAGTTAATAACTCACGACCTTCATCTGGGTTATGGGCATATAAACCATGTGAAGCCATGGCAAAATCCCAGCGCCACTGTCCGTGACGAATCCCCATGATGCCTTCATTCATTTGATGCCAATTTGCACCAGCATCCCAAGCGGCTTTAGCTTCGTAATGCGCCTTAACCAATAGGCCCTCAACCTTACGTGCCATGGCATCAATTTCTTGTTTATCACTGTTCAGTTTAGCTGTGATTTCGTCTTTACTTTGATGACAGCCTTTACAGGTTTGATCAAAATACGGTAATGCTTTATCAACCTTATGGCTGGTAAATGTCTCACCTTGTTCATTTTCTTCCGCAGGCATATGACAAGTAATACAGGTTACGTTATGTTCAGCATGCTTACTTCGGCTCCAATGCTCAAATTCTGGATGACGCGCTTTGAGTATTGGCGTTTTAGAAATAGGGTGGATCCACTCGTAAAAGCGGCGGGTATCATAGTACTTCTCAATATCATCAGCTGTACTACCGAAGATCCAAGGCATGTTTACTACGTTACTTTTTTCAGGCTGGAAATAATAAGTCACGTGGCACTGGCCACAAACTTGTGCACCCTGCATAGAAACTGATTGTTCCGCAAATGGCAGACCCACTTTATTCATCGCATTCTGAGCATGAGGCCTTGGTAGGGCTAATTTTTCAGAACCGTTTTCATGGCAATCACTACAATAAACCACGCTGTTAATTTCAGTACCTAAATCGGTAAAGTTTTTTGCTGAATAACCTTCAAAGCCTAACTCATTAATTAGTCTTGGTGCATCAGGGGTTTTACAGGTCCAACAACTGGCAGAGGTGCCTTTCTCGCCTTCTTTTGGTGGCACACCAGTACGTAATGTTTGCGTCACATCCGCAACAGCAAATTGATGACCTCTAGGGCTGTGATATTCTTTGGCAAATGATGAACCAGCCCATAAGATGATGTTAGCTGGATACTGGGCTAACATATCTTCACGTTCAGACTGCTCTTCAGTTGCCGCCCATGACTCATAATGTTCAGGAAATTTAGTTTCAAAAATATCCTTGGCTTGTGACGCCACCGCGCCGCCAAAAAAACTCAAGCTTAATAATACCGATACTGCTTTTACTGCCTTTGATTTAACCACTAAATCTCGGGCAACTAGGGATAAACGTTTGTTCACTGTGCTTCCTTAATATTACAAACTGACATAACTGACTAGTATAAATTCTATAGTTTTAACGACTTAAATTGCTTAAAACGGTGACTTCACTTTTAGCTGACCCAGCTTAGCCAGGCCTGCCATCAATACGAGGTCGAGTAAGTATTGGGCTGTAATGCAGCACAAATAACCCAAATGCCATAAACCAAAAACCACCAGCTAACCACAACCACATCTGGGTTTGAGCGGGTAAAAGCAAAGGCATAATGGCACGAAATATTGCAGCTATGGGTAAACAGGCAAACGCCAATACCATGCTAGGCCCTTGATAAATATTTCTACTGGTGTGGCCCAGTGACACTCTTGAAATCATGGCTAAACATAAAGATGCGACACAACCCACAGCAAATAAGTGCAACATGCTTCGATAAGCATAGTCATCATTGATAAACCAACCTAACCCCAGTAGCGATAGTGGCAGTGACAAATAAGACACATGTAATGACCACAACATCGGCTCAGACAGGGTTTTGTGGGGTAACCAACGGCTAAATCGAACTAAATGCAGCGTACCTGCTAGCAATAACAACACTTGCTCAACAGCTACAGGCAGTAACTTAAATATAGCTTGAACCACCAAAAGTACCATTATTACTAATAAGCTCTTTTCCAGCATGTTAATTGGCTGAGCTTTGGTGACCTTTAAACGCATAGCGGTAAAAAACGGAATAACCCGCCCACCCACAATAGTGATAAGCAGAGCCAGCCAAAATAACATTCCCTGCCAAATTTGATTAGCTAAAATAAAATTGCGTTCGTTTAATGCGTAATAACTCACAAGATTAACTATAAGCGCAACAGTTAACATGATTGAAAAACCAATGTTTTGCCATTGCCTCACTCGATAAACACAACGCCACATGGTGAACGCTGCAATCCCTAAAAACACGCTATCAAAAAATGCCGGTAACAGCAGTGGAATATCCATCGGCAATAACAACAATAATCGAGCTATTAGCCAACTGATAAAAGTAATCGCCAGAGGGATGCCTTTAAGGCTAGGTTGATTGGTCCAAGTTTGCACTGCCGTGAGTAAAAAACCACAGACAATAGCTAAAATAAAACCAAATAACATTTCATGGGGGTGCCACCATAAAGGTAATACGTTCGCCCAAAAGTTACTATTAAACAGACTATATTGCGGGGTAAACCAGCCCATTAACCATAATGGAATATACAGCATGGCAATCACTGCGCCACCCAAGAAAAAAGGCCTAAAAGCTAAACGCCAAATAGCAGCGGTTTTTTCCGTTTCTGCTGGGTCGTCAATATTGAGCATAGTAATCAAGCCTTTTTTGGTGAACACATAACATGCATTTTATATACATATTATATTATGCTGTTCTGAGCCAAGCAGCAATAGCGATTAGCCATTCTGTTACAAACCTAATTGAAACTGTGAACTCAGGCAAACAATCATAGCGTGCTTGGAGCAAATAAGCTCAAAACCAAGTCACTGCATTAGCAATGACTATTGGGGAGATGGTTAAGTTAACTCACTCGTTTCGCCAGCTTTAATCGGCAAACAAAGGGGAAGCAAGGACTAAATAAGAATGGAGATATGATTAAAATATACTGCTCATAAAAGGCCAGAAAGCCCTAGCGCTTTAGCGCGCTTAGGACTTCAATGGCACGCTTTCTCGCCATGGCATGTTCAACTATCGGACTGGGGTAGTGCAATTTAGCAGACGAAAACTCACGTTCAAAAGCAAATAACTCGCCGTTAGCATTGATATCTTGCTCACTTATTTCATTGCTGTTTATACCATCACAACTCAAAGTATCACCACTGAATATAGGCTGATGAATTTGCTTTAAACTCACCGAGGCCAACTCTGGAATATAATGCTTGATAAAACTGGCATCGGGGTCAAATTTACTACTTTGATTCATCGGATTAAAAACCCGAAAATAAGGCTGGGCGTCACAGCCCGTACCAGCAGACCATTGCCAACCGCCATTGTTGGCAGCCAAGTCACCATCGATAAGGTGCTGTCGAAAATAGCGCTCGCCCCAACGCCAATCCACCAACAAATGCTTAGTTAAAAAGCTCGCCACCACCATGCGCAAACGATTATGCATCCAACCGGTTTGATTTAACTGCCTCATTGCGGCATCAACAATGGGAAAGCCGGTTACGCCGTCACACCAAGCTTTGAACTCTTGGGGATGATTACGCCAATTTACTTTGCTGCCATTTTCATTGAAGTTTTTGCCTTTAGACAAATCAGGAAATGCCACTAACAGGTGCCGATAAAACTCACGCCAAGCCAACTCATTCACCCAGGTTTTAGCAGGACTAGTATCATCCACTAATGCATCTGGAAAACGGTTCAATACTGAGGCGAGACATTGGTTAGCACTAATCACCCCGATGGCTAAATAAGGCGATAAACGGCTGGTACTGTCTAAGGCAGGAAAGTCTCTTTCTGCTAAATAATCCTGTAAATTATTAGCGCAGAAACGGTCTAAAATGCCTTTAGCGGCAGCCTCGCCTGCAAGCCAATGCTGACTAGAGACTTTGGGGTAATCAAATGCAATTGTCTTTGGAGCCTTAAGCGCAGGCCCCATAGCCGCTGGCACTGCCACAGGGGCAATTCGCCTAGATGACACTATCTCACGCCAGGTTTTAGAAAAAGGGGTAAACACCTTGTACATCTTGCCTGCAAGATTAGTGACCTCCCCTGCAGCAACAATGCAATCTTGAGCGATAAACTGGATAGGTACACCAATATCAATCAGCTGTTGATCGCGTTTACGTTCATTAAACTCGGGTTCCTGGGTGGCAAATACCTGATCTATTTGATTATCGATTAGGTATTGCGGCATCCAGTCCATAACATCGTCGAACCAAGGTAAGGTTATCACCTCCAACTCAACCCCTAATGCAGCTAGACTTTGGGCTAAAAGGTTGACATGGCGCTCAATAAAATCCACTTGAATCGGCGCGACATCATGACTTTTCCACTGCTCAGTACTGGCAATAAAAATCGCTTTAACTTGACCATTTGTTTGACGAGCCAGCTCAAAAGCTTCAACAACACTATGGTTATCAGCAAGACGCAAGTCTTGCCTAAACCAAATTAAGCTATTCATTAATACAACCTCTTAGCTAAAGTCTTATCTGGTTTACGCCAACCGCAGGGTTAATACGACCACGTTTATTACAACTTAGTAAGCGTATCGCAACCTCAGTTCTTCAGGATGCGGATTTAGGTATACCTGCCCTTCAATATATGGCGTAGGGTATTCACGTAAATAATGGTTAATCAGGGTTATTGGTACCAATAATGGTAATAGCCCTTCACGGTATTTCATTATCGACTCGGTAAGCTCTTCTTTTTGATCTTTAGACAGATGCTTTTTGAAATAGCCCTGAATGTGCTGCAAGGTACTAGTATGGTTTTTTCGGGTCGCTTTAATTTTTAAGGCGGTCATAAAGCCTTCAAAGTAACTTTTAGCAGTAGCTTCAATGTCATCAATCTGCGCCAATATTGGCCCTAAATCACGATACCACTGTGGGCTATGAGCCATAAGCAGATACTTATAACGAGCATGAAATTGTTGTAGTTTGTTTTTAGTCCACCCTTGCGCTTGAAGCGTGTGCCATTCGTGATAAGCGTAAACTCGGGTAATAAAGTTCTCTTTTATCAGAGGGTCATGTAAACGACCTTCCTCTTCCACTGGCAAATGCGGATAGGTGTCCATTAATTTTTTAGCAAACACACCCACACCAGTTTTGGTGCCGTTGTTGGTGCCATACTTGTATTCAATCACCCGCTCCATACCGCAGGTTGGAGATTTAGCACAAAGAATATAGCCGCCAATGAAGTTCAGTTCATTAACGCGCCTTTGACTAAATTCAGCGAGTTTTTCGGTAACATCGATACTGCCATCAGCACTTTTAACGAATATTTTATCGCCATCAAGTTCTTGTCTAATGGTTTTACGGGGGGTTCCCATTCCAATGGCCATTTCAGGGCACACACTGATGTAATCAAAAAATGGCGCGAGATCTTTATTGCAATAATTTGAGTTTTTATGGCCGCCATCAAATCTTACTTTTTGCCCTAACAAGCAACTACTAATACCTATTTGGATTTTCTCTGAGTTAAAGATTTCTGTATTCACTATACAACTCCTTGTGGCGACTACTTATGGCGTAGAAATATTTACGATTACTATCATTAAATAGATCATCTTTTTTTATTGATATTAGTCCTGAACTCAATTTAAGCAATCACTCTTTTGCAGTTAATTTTCAAGAAGTTCTGACTAAGGTTAACAATGCTAAGGTAAACATAGAAGTATTGTCCCACCCCATAAAAAAAGGGCTACGCAATATCTGCATAGCCCTTCTAAAAATGTTTTTCGCTTGAGTTAATACGCCTCGCTTTAAGCCGAGTGTTTTTGCCCAAACTTCTCTAAGCCCCAAACTAAGCTGATACCAACAATTAGACAAATAATCGCAGCGGTTAATTGAGATGGCTCACCAGTTATTTGCTCAAACTGCATTGGTGATAAGTTTTGCTCTGTGAGTGCCACCAGCTCACCACTGGAATTTTCACGCCAGGTGAGGACTTCTTTCCATGGCCAAATTTTGCCTAAAGTGCCAAGCATGAGTCCGGTTAAAAACATCAATGTATGGTCATGAAACTTACGCAACATGGCTGA
The DNA here is from genome assembly GCF_002873635.1 of Shewanella sp. 10N.286.52.B9. Lineage (NCBI taxonomy): Bacteria > Pseudomonadati > Pseudomonadota > Gammaproteobacteria > Alteromonadales > Shewanellaceae > Shewanella > Shewanella sp. 10N.286.52.B9. The sequence goes on along the minus strand of NZ_MCTY01000165.1, from coordinate 3,914 downwards.
AAGCACATGACTAAAGCTCATTAAGCCCACAACACAACCACAGGCAAAACAAGCCAGCATTAAAATATCAAAGCCTTTGGCTGCAGCTAATACGGCTGGATACATACCTAATAGCAACAGAATAAAACTACCTGAAATACCCGGTAAAATCATCGCGCAAATGGCAATGCAGCCAGATATAAAGAAGGTAAAATAACTCACTTCAAGCTCAATGGGATTAAGCACTGTGATAGCCCAAGCAAAGGCGACACCTAAGATAAATAATGCCACTTGGAGCAAGTTAATCCCTTTCACTTGCTTAAGCATATGAACAACAGAAAATAAAATCAGCCCGAAAAAGAACGACCATACCGGTATAGGATGATTAGTTAACAACCAAGAAATGAGTTTTGCCAGCGTGAAGATACTGGTTAGGATCCCGCCAAACACACAAACCAAAAAAGGGCCATTAATGTGCATGAAAGCCGCTTTAAAACCTTGCTGCTTAATAATGCCAAAAAGTGAAGGATTAATTTTACGAATCGCATCTAATAACGGGTCTAAAATGCCCGTAATAAAAGCAATTGTGCCGCCAGAAACGCCAGGTACAACATCGGCTGCGCCCATCGCCATGCCTTTGAAGTAATTTAATAAATGATGCAAAACCAATCCTTATTAATAAAATGAACACACCTTAGAGGTGAGAAATACAAGCTTAAATACCTGATAAAACCTTATCTTAAAGCCAGCCGATAAACATCTTATGTTGGACGTTTATAAACTGAAAGTCATGTGACTTGGTTAGCAGTAACAGCATATAAAACAAATTATACCTGCACTAAGCTCAGTGAAGGAATATATCTTTTATCAATATGATTCGCTTATGTGCAAGCCGTTACAAGGATGTTAAACTCAAACCCCAAAAACTCATCTGACCAGATAAAAATAAAACCAGATGGCTGAAAACAACATTAATCCTACGTTTAGAATCATTAAAGGACTGCTATGAGTCACGATAAACCCAATCACGTATTAGCCTTGTATCACAAAGTCACTAAATACCCTTTCGGTAATAAAATATTCTCAATGATGGTATCAAGAACAGCGCCCTACTTTGCTACCGTGCGCCCTCTCGTGACCGCATTAAGAGTGAACCACTGTGCTGTTTTAGTTAAAAAACGTCGCGCGGTACACAACCACATAAAAACCGTGCACGTTATTGCTATTTGTAATGGTTTAGAGATGGCCATGGGCGTGATGGCAGAAGCGTCTATTCCAAAGCATTTACGCTGGATCCCAAAAGGCATGTCGGTTGATTACAGCGCCAAAGCGGGCACAGATATTTTATGTGTCGCCGAAGTCACCCCTGAGCAATGGCAAGTGGGCGATATGTTAGTACCGGTTAATGCCTATGATACTGAAGGCAAAGTGGTTGTTCGTGGCAGTATCAAATTATGGATTTCAGAAAAACCCGCTAAGTAGTCTCAGCTAACAGTCTGTATCAATTTTAACCGCAGGCTGTTAGTCTTTTATTACAATAATTAATCAACAAAGATATGAACTCGAAATGGATCCTTCAACTCATATTAATCGCCCTAATGCATTAACCTCAGATACACTTCAACAGCCACCACCAGCGTCATTAACCATTAATGAAAGTCACGGTAATCGCAATGCCAATATGGATGCCCTCAGAGGCATCGCCATTATTGGTATTTTGTTCATGAACATTTTTTTTATGAACAATAGCTTTTATGGCTATGCGCAGCATTACCCTCAAATTCAATCAGACATCATTTTAGAAGTCTTTAGTAATTTCTTCCTTGAAGGGCGCTTTATTTCGCTGCTATCTATCCTATTTGGCGCTGGATTATATATTCAATATAAGCGCTACGAGGCGGCTAGTTTAGTGGCCTACCCATTATTAAAACGGCGCATAATATGGCTTGCAGTATTTGGTTTACTCCATGGCATTTTTATTTGGGGTGGCGATATATTACTCAGTTATGCCTTTAGTGCATTTTTAGCCCTGAATTACCTCAACGGCGATATCACCCAGTTAAAAAAACGGGCTAATCAATTTATTGTTGGCTCGCTGCTCGTTATGGCCTTGCTGAGCTTGTTAGTAGAGCCAGAGTATTATTATCGCGGCTCTGAATTCCACCTTCAGCAGCTGCAAGCATGGTCTGCAAATTATAGTGACATAGTGTTATTACAACTTAACCAAGTCGGTTACATGTTACTGATTATCCCGTTAACCTTAATGTGGTTTTTAGGGGGGCTAATGATGTGGGGAATGGCACTTTATCAACAAGGGGCATTTGAACATGGATTAGAGCGGACAACCTTAATCAAGTGCGCTATTGCGGCCATTATATTATCAAGCCTAGATAGCCTGTTAAGCTTCAGTTCAAGCGCTATTTTAGTTGAGTTTTCAGCAATAGTGATGATGCTAAGTGCAATTCCTATGGCATTGATTTACTTACACCTTATAGTAAAAGCCTGTCAAGATTCCACTCACGTGCTCGCGCCTTTTCAAGCTGTGGGAAAGCTGGCTTTTAGTTGTTATATTTTACAATCTATCATAGGTGTCAGCCTATTTCGTTATCTTATGCCTGAGCTTAACGCCAGCCTTGATAGAGTTGACTATATCTTAATTGCACTTGGCTTAAGTGGGCTGCAATTGCTGTTAGCGCCGCTTTATTTGCGCTATTTTAGCCAAGGCCCGCTAGAGTCACTTTGGCGTAAGCTGGTTTCAAAAAAATGACTGGGTTAAAAACTAGCTGTTAAGCTGATATTTAAAATGAAAGTTGATACTTTGGAATAAAAGGATTCATGACACTGATGAAAATATTTGCACTAATCAGCTTATGCTTGATGGCACTCTTTAGTTATAGCATTTGGCCATTTTTGGCAATTTATGTTGCCGCGATAAACCTGTTAAGCTTTTTGATTACATGGCTTGATAAACGCGCAGCAGCAAAACAAACATGGCGAACACAAGAGCGCACTTTACACCTTTTTGCGTTACTTAGTGGCTGGCCTGCAGGGCTTTTGGCTCAACAAACATTTAGGCACAAAACCCAGAAAACATCTTTTAAGTGGATTTACCTCTGCAGCATAGTTATCAATATATTGGCTTTGGCGGGCTTGGCTTACCTGCAATATCAAGGGCTTTAACTGTGCTAAAACTTATGTGGTATGTTTCTAAACCGCTAACTAAGCTCTTTGGGTTAAAAATCATGATTTAGCCGTTAAAAAAACGCCGCTGCACTTTACCCACTGCACTTGGGTGAGTACCATTCATTTATTGCTAGCAACCATAAGAAGAAGTTATGAAAATCATTTTGTCCGTTTGTGTGATCGCAGGGATCATCTTTTACTTTTACACGCAATCAAACAATGAAAAAGCCTCGAAAGAGAACATCATTAAAGGCAATGCTTTCTTATTAGAAAATGAAAAAAATCCAGATGTCGTTACCACCTTGTCAGGGCTACAATATGAAATAATGCATAAAGGTGATGCAACTGAGCATCCAAAAGCGACTGACACAGTGACCGTTCATTATCACGGCACACTTATCGACGGTACGGTATTTGATAGTTCGGTTGAACGTGGTGAAAGTATCGACTTCCCACTAAATCGGGTTATTCCTGGCTGGACTGAAGGGGTGCAATTAATGTCAGTGGGCGATAAGTTCCGCTTTTTTGTTCCTAGCAGCTTAGCTTATGGCAATCGCTCGGCAGGTAAAATCCAAGGCGGTTCAGTACTCATTTTTGAAGTTGAGCTATTAGCAATAAACTAAGAATGAAATCAGCTAAAAATCTACTCTGACTAAAGATCACAATTTAAGTGGCTAAGTTTAGACGGCTAAGTTTAGACAACTAAGTTTTAGCGACTAAGTTTAAGCCTCTAGGTTTAAGGTTTAAGGTTT
>NZ_MCTY01000164.1:0-65171 GCF_002873635.1 Shewanella sp. 10N.286.52.B9 | reverse complement strand
TAATTGTATGTTATTAAACATTTATTTTTCTAACCATGCTAACGCCTTTGCTTTTTCTTCAAAAAACTGTACCTCACCACTCATAAACCAAGCTGCAACTTTAGTACTATAATTTTGCCAATTTTTATTACCCCAAATAGCCACTTTTTTAAATTCATTATTATGTTGCAGGCCAAGTTTTAAATCATCCCAGGCTGCTCGAAGTTCCCAGCCATCAAGTTCAGTTCCATCAATAAACACGTTTACTTTCGGGTGTTTTACCTCAGCTAACGCCGCATCGAGTAATGGCGTTATGACTAAATAGTCGTTATGAGTTAAAGTGCCAGTCGCCTTTAATGATAAGTACACATCGTCGTTAACCCGTTCTATACCAATACTCAATCCATGTGTTTTTACAGATGACATAATAAACCCCTTAGTTTATTGTGGGTATAATTAAATTTAGCAGCTTTTAAGCATAATTAAAGCTTTTGTTAGCTTTTAATGAGCACCTGATTGATAGAGGTTTATTTTAAGAACTTACTTTAACACTTGTAAAAATCTAGCAGCTGTAACAATAAAATCTGTGATTGTTGTTAAGGGTTATATCATTTTTAAGGCAAGTTAGAAATATAGAAGAACTTCGGGTTACTCATTGAAAAGTATTGTCTTTTTATATAATCAACCCCACTCATTGAGGCTGTGGCCGCCTCGTAAGCTATAATTAAGTTATTTGTCTAGCTTAACAATATGGGTTCTTTCTTGTTCACACTCATAAGACCCCATTTCAAACTCACGGCAAATCCACGGTCTATTTTCATAAATAGTACACATTAACGTTTCTCTATCTACTGCAGCGCACCATCCATCATCTAATCGTTTCATGGTTTGGCTACCCCAGCTGTCTTCACTGATGTATTGCTCTGGTACACCGGTGTCAGAAATAATCATCACTTCAAGTTTGCAGCAGCATGCTTGGCAACTTGAACAGGTGATTTCTGGATCAACAATGGTCGTGATATCAATAGTCATAATTTACAGCTTATAAGTAATGGCAAGTTTGAAGTGGCTTTTGAGGTTATGTTTTACGTTTTGGTAAAGCATAGAGTGTTAAACCTAAATATACAGCGGATAATAGCTTAACGAAGTGTTATTCACTATCGCAATTGTCATTTAAAGACTCAATTTAGTGATGTTTTATCATTGACAAGCCAAGCTGATGAAACATCCATCAGCTATTGAACGAATTGACCTCAGCTTCAGTAAGGTAACGCCATTGATTACTGGAAGTATTTAATTTTATCTCACCTATTTGCTCACGATGAAGCTGGGTTACTTTATTGCCCACAGCAAAAAACATACGTTTAACTTGATGGTAGCGACCTTCAGTAATACTTAGTAGTACCTGGCTTTCGTTTACTGTTGTGATTTTAGCTGGCAATGTCGGTTTGGTTTCACCGTCCAGTAAAATCCCCTGCTCTAACTGTTTAATCGCTTGAGTTGATAGCGATTTAGCTAAATGTACCCGGTATAGTTTCGCGCAGCTCATTTCAGGGCGAGTAATATTAAAAGACCATCTGCCATCATCAGTAATGAGCACTAAGCCCGTTGTATCTGCATCAAGCCTGCCAACAATATGTAATTCGTCTTTATTATCGATATCAATATCGTTAAACAATGAAGGATAATGTCCATCGACATTTGAACAAATCTTGTCTGCCGATTTATGCAAAAGTAGATATCGAAATGGCCTTGGAGTTAACGTCTGACTATTTAACTGTATGAGGTTATTCTCATGGACTTGGTGTTTTACATCCTTGATAACCCCATGATTGACACAAACTTGCCCTGCTTCAATTGCGGTTATCACCTGAGTTTTAGTCAGTGCAGTACTTCTTAATACAAATTTATCTAAACGCATAAGGTCCTAATACAATTGCCAATAATCGCTTCAAATAACTCGTTTAATTCCAGCTTTGTTCAATTGCGGTCGATAACGCAGAAGAGTAACTTGATAAAATTGCAGTGTGGCCAGCGGTAAACATGGCAAAAGAAGCATCTATAGGTTCTACAATACCTGTGCTCGTTACATCAACATTTAAAGTTGGAAACAACATCGTTTTAGATTTGATTACGATATCTTGTGCTTCCGTTAGTGAATACTCATCATTAGAGAATGCGGCATTAGACAAAATCGATAGCTCTGAATCTGAAACTTCTTCTATACTTGTGGCATTGTCTAAGGCAAGTACTGAATCTTCACTTGAGTCTGCTAAGTTTGCGATTTTATAATCTTCAGGCTCAGACCATGTGTAGCTATAACCACTATCAAAATCATAAATTCGACTATTTTCAAACTCGATTTTTGCTATCGCACCATCAGCAGGCAAATGAAAAATTACTCGGCTAGCATTGGTACTTTTGGCATAACTATTTTTTAATAACACATCATTAAACGTGTATTCTACTCTTAGTTCAAGGGCACTTTCGTCATTGTAATTGCTGACACAATGAATGCTTATGTTGTCGGTAGCATTACATAAACGTTTAACCGTTGTCTCTGATAAACCTAGTTGTTGAGCATTACTGCTAAAGTTTTTATCTATTTTTGAGTCTTCATCATCGTCTCCGGGATGTAAAATACCGTCGATGAGATCACAACCGCCAAGGTTCAAACACAACACGCTAAAAGCAACGAGCTTAATTTTTGAATCCATTTAACTACTACTCCAATATCTAATATCACCTCATTTTGACACGATAGCATTGTTTTTATAGGTTAAATAGTAAAACCTTAGCTTCATCATGCTTGCTTTCAAAGCTTTAAAATTAAGTCAACATTCATGGTTATTTCAGCTCCAACATCATTAACGTTTAATTCCTATGGTCTAAATATCAACCAGCTCATTAAACACAGCCTATATATGTAGGATTCAATCCTTCATATGGCATTCAGCACAGCGTTAATGATTGATTATGATGTATTTAAACAAATCATCGTAAAAACTTAAAACAGTAGTTATCGGCCTAATTTTAGGTGATTTTAAACATATTTTACGAATTAAAAATTTAGGGTAATAGAATGAAAAAGACATTGGTTGCAGCATTACTTATTTCACTATCTGCAGGTGTTTCTGCAGAGACATTGAACGAAGCAGCCCATCATAAATTAGACTCAGCAATGGAGCAGTTAATAACATTAGATGAGCAAACTGATATTCTTATCACTGTTGATAAAAATGCTAATTTTGAACGCGTTACCTATCAAGGATTTGTCAAAGACGTTTATAGCGAAATTTATACCACAAGCCACAAAGCTAAACAGCTTGGGCTTGAAAAAGTGAACAAATTCTATGTTTATAATGAATCTAATATAGATAAGTTAAGTGATAAAATTGCCGTAAAAATTGATCAAGATAAACCAAAGGCATTCTCAGTTGATTTGTACCGAAACTATCGCAATGACTCTGGTAAATTTAGCTATATCGCTCGTATTATTGAATACAAATAGACTTTTTATTTACCGGTGACTTTTTATTAAAATTAAGCAGGCTGTTGAATATCAGTCTGCTATATCCTTAGCTATTTCAATAGCTCTTGCTTGCACATTCCATTTCGCCTCTAGCTTAATAACCTGTTCAGATAACGCTGTTAACTGCCCTTGTTGTTCTTGCTTTGGCTGGATTTTATTTTGCATTAAAACAACTTTTTGTTGATTGCTCCACCAGCAAACCAGCATGAACTCAACTTTTGCTTCTACGTTTGTATCTTCTTGGGCACTAGCTTGTGACTTAAGTGAGCGACTAAGCCTTAAAAGCTGGCAATCAATCAACCCCTTTGATGAGTAGTTGTCAAAGTAAAGTTGCTGCAGTTGCGCCATTTGCGCTAAATCAGCCACATAATGACTAATGCTGATAATCTCTGAGTTGAGGTGAGCCACAACTAAGTTTGACGATGTTGGCAACATTTCAAAATACTTAACCTGGCAGGTTTGGTAGGTTTTACCCTGATGATTAGTGGTAAATATTTGATCGTGCGTAGTTTGCATGAAGGCAGTAACATCTTCAACTGACTGCCAAAACCCGAAAACCACGGCGGTATTTATGTTTTTATCATACAACGGTGCAGCATAATTTTGCAAAGGTAGTTTATTTAAATCAGCGCGCCAGCCACCCGCTTGTGCTAAAAATCCGCTACAATTTTCTAATTGCTGCCAAGCACATTGGCTTGCTGTAAAAGCGGCAACATTATCATCATCTACAGTGCAGCTAATTAGTTTTAAAATTGTCATTACCCATCCTTATGCATTGAATTTAATCAGTTACATTATTTTGCTAATCGCTTTGCATAGCGATTAGCTAACAGTGCACAATAAAAAATCTGTATTGGGTGATACAGCATGATGGGTAACAAAATCATTCCCAATGCGGGATCAGATCCAAAAATAACCTGCGCCATCGGTACTCCAGCTGCCAAGGTTTTTTTAGTGCCGCAAAACACCGCGGCGATTTCATCTTCCTTATTAAATTGACATCGCTTAGCGCCCCATTGGATCCCATGCACCATCAACAACAGCACTAGGATACAAATGGCAATACAATACAGCAGTAACCAAGCTGAAAATTCACTCCAAATACCATTAATAACCGAATCACAAAAGGCATTGTAAACAATTAAGATGATGACGATTTTGTCTACTTTGTTTATCACGGATTTATGTTTCTCTATAAAGCGCAGTAATAACGGCCTTAAAAGCTGGCCAACAATCATTGGAATTAATAATAGTTTGGCGATAGAAAACACCGAATCCATCAGGTTTAATTCAGCGCCATCGAGATTCATAAACAGCTGAATAAATAATGGCGTTATAAAAACGCCTATAATACTTGAAAGCGATGCATTGAAAATTGCCGCAGGTATGTTGCCTTTGGCTACGCTTGTCATTGCTACTGAAGAAGATATGGTACTTGGCAATACGAATAAATAGCAAAAACCAAACGCTAGCGCTGCAGGCATAAAGGCTAAAAGTGAATCCCCAAAAAGTAGCCACAGGATCGGGTAAGCAATAAAAGTGGCCGATTGAATATAAAGGTGTAGTCGCCAGTTAGTAACGCCCGCTTTTATTGCCTTAGGTGACAGGTTAAGCCCATGTAAAAAAAACACCATGGCAATACCAATAGCCGTTACTTGATCAAGCTGTAATATCCCGCCAGACTTGCCCACATCAGCTGACACCATAGCCAATGCAATCGCTGCAACCATAGCGACTAAAAACCATTCTTGTTTTAATTTACTCATTATATTCATATCAAAAAATTTAACCTTAACAACTTAAAAACGTAAACTTATTAAAAAATCTCTTTACTGCAATGATTCTTAGGTTGAATTTTTTTCACGACTTTTTGATGTGCCGAATGAAAAGCGAACCTAGGGGCTCAAACACTGTTAGCAAGCATGACCAACAGCAATTTAATTTAACAGCCAATATATAAACTTACGACCATTAAAATTGCACTTTTATAAACTATTTCCTCGTTGAGGCGTATAACTATGCATCTTCTTTCTAACAGGATTCACCTATGTTTGGCATATTCAAACGAGATCCCATTAAAAACTTACGCAAGCAATATGATTTAACGCAAGAACAAGCCATGCAGGCACAAAGAAAGGGGGATATAAAAAGTTATGCTAGCCTTTCCTCTGCAGCAGAGAGTATTTGGCAACAGATTGAATTAGCACAACGACAAGCTAGTAAGTAGCTTTAAAACTCCAAATAGTTTAAATAGACAGAAGCTATGCATCATCATCTAAAGTCATGGCCTCTTTTATTTCATCACTATCAAAGCCTTTTCGAGATAAGTAAGCATAGGCTTTGGACTTTTCTTTATAGTCGGATAAGTCATAACGCTTTTTAGCCAGCTGACTTTTACAACTGAGATAAAAGTCTAACTCTTCTGTTAGGCTTAGTTGGTATATCAGCTCTTCGAAATCACTGACATCAAGAAGCCGCTGTTTTAATTCTTGCAAGATCAGCATTTTGCCTTTGCCTTTATTATACAACTTGATAATTTCAGACTTCAGGTCAGCCTTGTCTGCTTTTATGGCTAATTTACTGCGCAGGGTGTCAACTTGAGGGTGTTGTGATAGTGCGTAATCAATTTCAGCGCGAGAAAACCCTTTGGTGGTCATCTGTGAATAAACTTTTTCTTTATTAGTGCCATGAAAGTGTTCAAATTTGTTTTGCAATCGTGCTGTCGCCATTTCAAATGAATCGACATTTTGCTCATGCATGACTTGTTCAATTGCGGTATCAATTTCAGCAACTGATACGCCTCTTAATTGTAATTTACGTTTGATAGCGCCTTTAGCCGTCTCATGACTAAAGGCCAGTTCGCAATAGCGAACGGCAAAATCAAAATCTTTTTTCAAATAGCCACTTTCAATGAGTCTAGCGAGAACAGTGTCAATCCATTGCTGGTTATCGGTTTTACGCTCAAGCTTGGTGCGAATTTCATTGATAGTAAAATCTTGCTGACCAAGGTGCCAATAGGCACTGTTGAAAACATTCTCGATTGTTTTGGCTTGACGAAGTGGCTTACTTTGCATAAAAAATTTTAATTGATTAGAAATGACAAAGGCAGTTTAGCAGACCACTACTCTGTTCAGAACTAGAAGTTCCTGCCACGGTAAAATGTCTGCTTTATTCGTGGTAAATATTAATCGCTTTATGAATATTAACTATGCCCGTACATCTTAATTGTGACCGTACATCTTAATTATTTGCGTAGTGGACACAATCATTCTTTTTAGCCGTTTGTTGCAGCAGTTGTTTTAACTCTGTTTTTCCACCGCTTTTAGTATCATTGATTTGTTGTTCAATGGTTTGTGTTTGCATGACAATTTTTTCAATCGCTGTTTGTCTTGCGCCCTCTTCTGACTGGCCTGATAACACGAGTTGTTCAACAAGATCTGAATAGCGTTCGTAGACTACTCCTTTATAATAATCGGCCTGTGAAGTCATCGGAGTGTGGGCATATACAATTGAGCAGCTTAAAGCACTATTGATTTGCGTGAATGAATCCTGAATTTGAATGACAACGGGCTTTTGAGTCGATGGGCTAGCGCTCGCGCCAAAAGATAATATTGCTAACATTGAAATGATAAATACTTTTTTCATTATGTTTACTCCCGTTGATGAACAACTGATTTCTGGCTGATTAAGCACTTTGCACTTGAACTCATCGTCAGTATTAGCGCTTTATAAAATTCTGATACTGATAATAAGCTTTAAACTTGCCTCTATTTTACCTACGTAAGCTAAACGTAAGCTGAACAAACAATTAACTTTTAACGTTTTTCCTTAAAGAATGCTTATTAGGTTATTTTCGGCTAATGGTTCGACAGCAGCTCGATAATAGTCGCCACTCAATCTTAAACACTCACGCTTACCTTGCTCATAATTTAGTACTTAGCAATGCTGTTTAGTTCAGCTCACTCAGCAAAGCATTCCCTCAATGACCCATAACAGATTAAATAACCAACAATTCGCACGCTTATTCGACAACCTTACGGAATTTATTGCCAATTTTACGGGGACAGCTATAATGCTGTATAAACATACAGTGCTGTTGGGTGTCGATTGTTATGAAGGTTATTCCTATTTTTGCTTGTGCCGGTATTACTGGTTTTGAAAGTCCTGCTGCTGAATATCGGCAACTGCCATTAAGTTTAGATGAGCTATTGATTGAACATCCCAGTGCCACTTTTATTGGCCAAGCTAGCGGCGACTCTATGGAGAAAATCGGCATTTTTGATAAGGATATTCTCATTGTGGATCGCCATGTCAGTGTCGAAAACCATGATGTGATAGTGGCAAACTATAACGGCAACTTTGTCTGTAAGCTCATTGATATCAAGCGGCGATTATTATTATCGGCAAATGATCTTCACCAGAGTGTCACGATACAAGAGTATGACAACTTCAGTGTTGAAGGCGTGGTGATCCGTTCAATCCGTTGTCATCGCCAAAGCCCTATATTAGTTAATAACTAATGTTAGCTGATTAAACTAACGACTAACGGACAGTTAAATTATGTATGCACTCGTTGATGCCAACTCTTTTTATTGCAGCGCCGAGCAAGTGTTTCGCCCAGAGTGGCGTGGCCGTCCTATCGTGGTGCTGTCCAATAACGATGGTTGCATTGTGGCGGCTAACCGCCAGGCAAAAGCATTAGGAGTGGGTAAATTTGGTCCTTACTTTGAAGTGCGCGATTTTTGTGAAAAAGCAGGCGTGATTGCGCTTTCCTCCAATTATGAGCTTTATGCCTCTTTGTCTCACTCTATGATGGAAGTGATTGGCCGCTTTGCACCTGAGCAACATATTTACTCTATTGATGAGTCATTTCTGTCATTTAAACATTGTTACCCTGCGATCCCGTGTTTATTAAGCCATGCCGCTATGATCCGCCGCGCGGTATGGAAAGAAACCCGTTTACCTGTGTGTGTCGGTATTGCTGCCACCTTAACCCTTGCCAAAGTGGCCAATCATGCCGCTAAAAAGCTCCAGGGCTATAACGGGGTATGTTATATCCAATCCATTGAGCAAAGAAATGCCATTTTAGCGACAATGAAAGTCACCGATGTGTGGGGGATCGGTTCGCGGATCGGTAACAAATTACATGCCATGGGGATCACCACCGCACTGGATCTGGCTAAATTACAACCAGGCATTGCTCGTAGCCAATTTAGTATTGAAATCGAGCGTACAGTCAGAGAGCTCAATGGCGAGGCTTGTAAAGGCTGGGATAGCGCCAGAGCAGATAAACAGCAGATCTTTTCAACTCGTAGTGTCGGTGAACGTATTAGCGATATAGACTCATTATTACAGGCGCTCAGTAAGCATGCTGGTATCGCGGCAGCCAAAGCCAGAAAGCAAGGCTCTGTGGCTAGCACCATACTGATCTTTGCCAGTAACTCCCCTTATGATGAACAGCCTAATGGCTTTAAATATCATTACCGCTGTGCATATCCAACTAATGACAACCGTGAAATCATCAGTTACGCAGCAGAAATTGCCCGTAAGCTTTATAACCCCAATACTCGCTACTATAAAATCGGGATTGGATTGTTAGATTTATCACCGGTCAAACATTTGCAAACAGACTTGTTTGCCCCAGTAAAAGATCCTGCCTTGATGCAGGTTTTTGATAAGTTAAATCAACGCTACGGTAGTGATGCAATATTTGTCGCCGCCCAAGGTATTGGAGGTAAATGGCATATGCGCCGTGAGCTATTAACCCCGCAATACACCAGCTGTTGGCAAGATATTCCGCAAATCCACTGTGGCTAAATTGGTGATAAATTGATTTGCGTGTGCTGGTTTTTATTCTGACTTGGTTCAGGTTTAGTTGTGGCTTTAAATTAGCGTAAAATGGACAACTAATATCAAACCCAAACAGTACATTAATCGATCTTAAGCTCAACAAAAATACAACTTAGTCAACTCTAGCTGTTCAAAAAACACTCTCCAGTTCACAGTTTTATATCTAATCACATGAGCGAGGCTATTATGCGATTTTAGCCATTGTGTTATTGCTGAAAAAAACGACAATACGCATCCTTAATTTTCTTGGATTGTGCTTGCCTGTGTTAGATTTTTCCGCATTTGATTTTCAGTTTATTGCCGAGCCCCTATTTTACTTTCAGCTTATTGGCTTTGTCTCAATGGCCATTGGCTGGTGGGCAAATAGCCAACAACAAGACTGCAAATTTATTCATGGCAATATGATAGCGTCAGTACTTACCGCAATCCATTTAGGCTTATTAGGCAGCTTTCTCGGCATGGCCAACCAACTAGTTAATGTTATTCGCTTTCGTTTATGTCAAAGTTTGAATAGCAATAACCAGCAAAATCTTGCATCGACTGCCTGGTTAACATCGCCTTTAGCCATGTCACTCAGCTTTAGTATTATTGCCATGACGCAGGGTTTTCTATGGGCTGAGCATTGGAGTGAATGGTGTGCGGTTATCGCTGCAGTCGTAATGAGCTTTAGTTTATTCTTCTTAGCGGGCAGTCAACTAAGGTTAGCTATGGTTGCCAGTAATGGATTAAACCTGATGCTTTCAATATATTTGATGTCATGGTCAGGAATACTCTACCAAGTAATGACAATAGCAATATTGGCACTAGGGCTTATGCGCGAATTTAGCGACTACTATAACGACCAGCTCAACCAAAACTTTGAGCAAAATAGTGCCCTTGAAAGCTGTAATGAAACACAAGTGGCATTGTCTAAAGGTTAAAGTAATTAGCTTGAATCAATTCAGTTAGGATGAGTAAACCCTGTGGTAATAAGCAATTAAGAGCGAGTCATATTACTCACTCTGCTAATGCTAATACCAATGACTCGCAACGAAAGCACATTCACTAGAACGCATTCACTAAAGCGCATTAAGGTACGACTTTAACGCTTTAAGCCTAACAGTCGCCGCGCCAATGATATCCATAAAGCCCAATGCTGGATGGGGTTTCTCAGCAGAAATCCAAGCTGAGCCGGTTGCCCCAATCGGTAATGAATAACCTTCAGGTTCTTCAAACTCAATAACGACTGTACGACCATGAGAGCCGCCATTGTTACCCACATGCTGGCGCACATGTTGACTGCCACTCATGGGGTTAATCATGGCTTCGCCCGTACCTGAAGTAATGCTGTGCACTCTGCCTCTAAAGATTTCTCCCGGATAAGCATCCACATAGAACTCGGCAAACTGCCCAGGTTTTATATAGCGATATGATTGATCGGCAATGCGCATTTCTAAAAATTTCTTACTGGTATCAAACAAGTGCATATTACCCAAGCGGGTGCCTTCAGTTACATTGGTAATGGCAAGCTGCCCATCATATTGAGCCCGTATTTCACGACGTGAATCTGTCCATTTAGCCGATTCAATATCAGCCTCAATAGCTTGCATTTGCGCTGTTTGCGCGCCCAACTGGGCAATATTGGCAGCCACTTGGGCACGATTGGCATCAATCTGCGCTTGTAAATTATCGCGGTCCACCTGACTTGCATGCTCTTTTAAGGCCGTTAGACGCGCTAAATTACGCTCATCATTATTGATACTGACATTTAAAGCGTTAATTTGTTGGATTGCGGCAGCGTGCTGCGCTTGTACTGCATTTTTACTGGCTTCAAGGGCTTTGATTTGTTCCGTGCTATCCACTGATACTAAGGTGTAAATCAAGTCCCCTTTTTTAACGATTTGGTTATGAGTCACATAGACGTTTTCAACTTCCTGACCAATGAGTGGACTTAGCACTGCATGAGGCGCTTTAATGGTTGAGCTATCGGTTAAATCAGCGGGTGACCAAAAGCGATGGCCAGTAAACAATGAAAAAGCAATAAACATTCCTAAACCAATGGTGCGTACCGCATTAGTAAGGTTCCATTGAATGACCCCTAATTTAACTAAGAGCCATATAATTAACACATAAGGCAACATGATCTCTTTCATGATTTAACTCCTTTGATGCCATTACTAATGATGCTTGATAACCGTTTAGATAGGACATCCCAGCGCCCAAAAGCAATGATTATCGCCAGTACCCACCAGGTCTTATCAATAAACAAACCACATAAAGATAAAGCAAACACAATTTGGGTATGGGCACTCGACATGGCTTCTGACTTATGAACTGCAACTTCATGTAATTTCCAAAATAACAGCAGTACATAGCAAATGATCAAAATGGTGACCACAAACACAAAGCCCATAAAAAATTCAGAATCTAATAGGGTTAAAATGCTGGGGTAGCCATTAACAAAGTAGCCTTCAGGTAATTGCTTACCGTGTATTTGAGTGAGTAATGAGAAGCCATAACTTAAAAGTCCGATAACCGATAACGATAAAATAAATGTGGTCATTTTTCGCACATAGAAAGATAACTTATTGCTCAATGATGGTTGAACCGTGTCGATATCAGGTAATTCAGTCATAAAGATCCTAAAAACATGAGATATTTAACAGGGAGAGTAACAATGTCTCGCTGTATATGAGCTGAATACTAGCAATAACTCACTGTGATAACGGAATAACCGATATTCCAAATGAACTATTTACTTTAGTCCCAATGTACGCTTCGAATTTATAGTGTAATATATTGTTAAATTGCACTTATTTATCGGTATCTCATGGATTTGAATGCACTGAATGTGTTTGTCACCCTGTATAGATCAGGCTCGACCCAAAAAGCCGCCAAGCAACTGGGCCGCTCACAATCATTTGTCTCAAAAGTATTGGCTCAATTACGTGAAGAACTAAGCGACCCGTTATTTATTCGCACCGCTAATGGCCTACAACCCACCAGTTATGCCGATAAAATCGCCCCGCAAATCCAAAGTTCTATCGAGCAAATTAGCTTAGCCCTAGAACCAGAATACTTTGACCCTAAAAACCTGCAGTTCATTTCGGTGCACTTAGGCGAACCCTTGATGGTATTAATGGGTAAAAGCCTAATCAATGAATTACGCAAACAAACCAATGCCACCATAGAGTTAAGACAATGGCGAAAATCCAGTAATGATGGCTTGATCGATGGCTCCATTGATATCGGCGTGCAATCACTGCGAGACAGACCGCAGCAGCTGTATCAGAAAAAAGTGGCTTCTGGTTATGTTACTAAAGTGGGCAATGAGCAAGGGGAATTTGTAAAGCTATTAGTTGATGATTTAAATGAACATGTTGAATATTTTCGTGAATTAAATGAAAACCATAATCCGACAATCATTACCGACAACTATAGTTTACATCGCCAATTACTGGCCGATCATTACTCCTATAATTTTAAAATCGATGCTGAATTGCACAAAAAAGAAGTCGCCATAGACATGGCGATTATTTGTAGTTCATCGCGGCGCCATGAAGCTAAAATAGTATGGCTATCAGAGATATGTAAAAACGTCTTATTACAAGCAATTACCACGCGTTAATGATTATGCTGAGGGTATTATGAGCCAAAGAAGTATTCACACATTATTTAAACCCACTTCCATCGCCGTTATTGGTGCCTCAAATAGTGAAAAGCGCGCGGGGCGCGTGTTGATGAAAAACTTATTGGCCAGCGGCTTTTCAGGGCCCATTATGCCCGTAACCCCTAAATATTCCGCCGTTATGGGCGTATTGGCTTATCCCAATATTGAATCGCTGCCCATTAAACCCGATTTAGCCGTGATATGTACTCGCGCCAGTCGTGTACCTGATATCGTCGAAACATTGGCGCAGTTTGGCTGTAAAATCGCGATAATTATGGCCTCAGGCATGGCTGATGAGTTTGATGAACATGGTGTTAGCCTGTTAACTCAAACGCTGCAAAATGCAAAACGTTACGGCATGCGAATATTGGGATCAAATAGTTTAGGGATGATTATTCCCACCATTGGTCTTAATGCGAGCCTAGCGCATACCGGCGCAAAAAAAGGCAAAATTGCGTTTGTGTCACAATCTGCCGCCATTTGTACTACGGTGCTGGATTGGGCTAATAATAAAGACATCGGCTTTTCATCGTTTATATCTTTAGGTGATGCATCTGATATAAATTTTGATGAATTGCTCGATTATTTAGGTCGTGATAGCCGCACCAGCGCCATTATGCTTTATATTGATTCTATTAGTGAAAAGCGTCATTTTTTATCCGCAGCGCGCGCAGCAGCCCGTAATAAACCCATATTTGTGATTAAATCGGGTCGCAGTGCTGAAGGCGTTAAGGCCGCTATGTTGCACACAGGCGGTAAAGGCGGCAATGATGCCGTCTACGATGCCGCCTTTAAGCGTGGTGGTATGTTGCGGGTGCATGACTTAATTGAACTGTTTGCCGCAGTTGAAAGTTTGGCCCACTCCACGCCATTAAAAGGTGAGCGAGTCGCCATAATCAGTAATGGCGGCGGCCCTGCAGTATTGGCCGCTGATGAACTCATTATTAAAGGCGGTAAACTGGCACAGTTGTCAGATGACACCATCACTCAATTAAATCGCATATTGCCAACAACCTGGTCTGGTCAAAATCCAATAGATATTGTCGGTGATGCTGACAGTAAACGTTATAGCCAAGCACTAACTATATTGATGGATAGCCAAGAAATGGACGCTATTTTAGTGCTGCATTCACCATCAGCATTAGAAGAAAGTGACCAAATCGCCCAGAGTTTAATTGATGTCATCAAGGGCCATCCAAATCGAAACAAGTTAAATATTTTAACCAATTGGAGTGGTGAGGATTCAGCCTACACCGCAAGAAAGCGATTTAGTAAAGCCGGGATTCCGACTTATCGAACCCCTGAAGGCGCAGTAAAAGCCTTTATGCATATGGTCGAATACCGCCGTAATCAAAAACTATTGCAAGAAGTGCCGCAATCTATTCCAGATAATATTCCCACTGACACTAATACAGCGCGGAATTTATTACAAAAAGCCCAAGCCAATAATCGTTTTATTCTCGAAACCCATGAAGCCAGTGACATTTTAAAAGCTTACGGTTTAAATACCATAGATACAGAGTTTGCCAGTAGCGCAGAGCAAGCCGTTAATATCGCCACCAAGTTGGGCTTTCCTGTGGCACTAAAAGTCCAATCCCCTGACTTGATGTACAAATCTGATGTGCACGGTGTGGTACTAAACCTCAATAATGCTGAAGAAGTGTATCAGGCAGCGCTATCCATTACTTCCAGAGTTAAGGACACCAACCCTGACGCTGAAATCAATGGCATGATAGTGCAAAAAATGGCATTAACCGCTGGCGCTCAAGAAGTGCGGGTCTCTGTGATTAATGATCCTGTTTTTGGCCCTGCAATTTGCCTTGGTGAAGGCGGCTCAGAATGGGACCCGACACGTGATGCTGCAGTTGCCCTACCGCCACTTAATATGGCACTGGCGCGCTATATGGTCATTCAGGCGTTGAAAACTCACAAACTTAGAGACAGACATTTACCCCTTGGTTTAGACATGAATGCAATATGTGTGATGCTAACCCAAATATCGCACCTGATTATCGATTGCCCTGAAATCGCTTCTTTAGACCTTAACCCAGTGCTCGCCGCAGGTGAAACCATTACCCTGCTTGACGTTAACATGAAGCTCAATTGTACAGATATTGATCCCAAAGCGCGCTTAGCGATCATGCCATACCCAAAAGAGTTAGAACAAAAGGCCACCTTGAAAAATGGCTTGAAGGTCATGCTCAGGCCCATTCTTCCTGAGGATGAGCCAAAGCATTTAGCCTTTGATAACTCACTCAGTGATGAAGATCGCTATAAACGCTACTTTGGCGTTCGTTCGAAAATGACCCATGAGGAAATGGCGGTTTTAACACAAATAGATTACGCCAGAGAAATGGCATTTATCGCCACTGCAGAAGATGAAAATGGTGAGGCAATCACCTTAGGTGCGGTGCGAGCATCGACTGATCCTGATAATACAGAAGCAGAATTTGCTATGGCGGTGCGCGGCGACTATCAAGGAATTGGTTTAGGTAAAATGCTATTAGAAAAACTGATTAACTATTATAAAACCACTAATACTCCTGTGTTAGCGGGCTTTACCATGTTTGAAAACCGCAGTATGGCAAACCTCGCCAAAGGGCTTGGCTTTACGGTATCTTTTGATATGGATGAGCACCTGATTAAGATGCATATGGACTTGCCCCAATGTGAAGCTAACCCGCAAGCTAAAGCGGGTATAGACTCTGCCGATAAACATTAGCCTTTAACACAGTTGCGACCTGATGATTTCGCTTGATACAGCATTTCATCAGCGCGACTTAACCAGGTATCACTATCATCTCCAGGGTGGATTTCAGCAGCCCCTATCGATACTGTGATATTGCCTAAATGCTGCTTTTTTTCTTTACCAATGGTGAGCTGCTTATCTGCAATACGATTTTTAATTTGCTCAGCCACCGTTAAGGCATCTTGTAGCTCAGTATTAGGCAATAAAATCACAAACTCTTCACCGCCATAGCGGGCAACGAAATCATTACCTTTTACCGTTTGTTTTAATGCAAAAGCCACAAATGCCAGCACTTTATCGCCAACTAGATGACCATAAGTATCATTGAATTTTTTAAAGAAATCGATATCTATCATTAATAGGCAACAAGGTATATTGCTATGGCTAAACAAACTGACTTGCTCTAAAGCAAACACCTCATAGGCACGGCGATTATTTAACGAGGTTAATTCATCGGTCATTGCCACTTTACTTAAACTGGTCATTTCATCTTTTAAAGTCGTTAATTCATTACCCAGAGAGTCTATGTCGGCTTTCATTAAATCGTTGTTTAATAGCACCTTCTCCACTTCAAAACTAATATTGACGATTAACTCGTTAAGTAATTGTGGACTTGGATTTGACTGCAGTTCCTCGTTTAAAGAATGTAAGCTCGATGAAAAGTCACTAGTACCAGAAGAAAGCTGACTGATCTTACTGTATAAGCTATTGATGAGTAATTTGGTTTCAATTTGAACATTATCAATGACTTCTGGAGACTGCTCTTGAATAAAGTTGTTATAAAGGCCTTGATTGACCGCGGCGGTAAACTTAACTTTATTGGCAATTAAACCATCGATCGCACGTTTTAAGTCTAAATTTGTTTCCGCATAATACTGATACCAAATGGCATAATTTTCTGGGGTAACCGGTATATGCAGCGCGGACATTTTCGGCACTGCCATTCTTAGTATTTGTGCAGAATTTTCTAAACTCGTCTTCAATTTCACGTCCTATGATTTATATAAGTCAATGTAAGCCCAGCAAAGGTAACGCTATACTTAAATGCTAAAAAATTAAATTTAAAAAAATATAACCCTTTTACGCATTTGATACGTTTAAAACAATAACAAGCATAACAATAACATTTTACATAAGAGAAACCATATGAAAATTTTACTAAAAAACCAATTAAATAAACTACCTATGGCAACGTTATTAAGCGTATCGGCGACAGTAATAGTACCCGCTTATGCCACTAGCCCTGTGCCTAACCAATTTAGTCAACCCGCAATGATAACCATGCATAAAAATACTCATGAAAATTATCAGCTAATTGACAATATAAAGATGTTTCCAAAGCCAGCGACTAAGCAAGTGCAACATATACTTGAATTAGCACAGCGTGATGATGAGGCGAGTTATAAAATTGAAATTCAAATTGGCCAAAATAAGCTGGTAGATTGTAATCACCATAGACTAAGTGGCAAATTGGTCGAGCAGAATTTATCAGGCTGGGGATATCCGTTTTATAGCGTCGATAGTATAACGGTAGGGCCAAGTACGATGATGATGTGTAATGAACCTAAAACGGCTAAATTTGTGCCAATGGGACAAAGCTTGAGCATCAATTATGATAGCCGTTTACCAAAAATATTTTACCTACCTGAAGATGCAACGTTAAGATACCGTATTTGGCAAGCTAAAGGTGATTACCACTATTCAAATTAATGTGTGGGACCATGGCTAAACAGCGTTATAACAAAGCGTCAGCAGATAACCCAAATAACCATAGTGCATCTGCTAACGCTGTTTAATATTTAACTGGATCCAAGGTAATAATTTAACAACGTTTAACCCGAACAACCTGCATAATCTCTACGCTAAATCCAGCCACAGTATGCTCTTCAGGGTAATACACTAAACTCACAAGTTGATCCTGCAAGCTCTTATATTTTTTAGTACGCTTAAATTTAAATGCTACATCGTAACCCGCTAACATCAAGGTATGGTAAACCCACTCTTCTATTTCACGCTGAGTATGGGAAACAACTTTAACCCCTTCAATATGGTTAAGTTTTTCATGCTTTTTAAGTAGTGCATCTACGGCTTTCTTCTTCATATTAACCTGGTCCCATATCTGAGTTATTACCGTTTATGTGATTGATATAATCAACGATGTCTTGATATCGATACTGACTGCAATAACCAAAACCTGACAGTTGCTTTACTTTGTTGCGGGTAAAAATCGGCACACTAATACCTGCTAAAAATTTAGTTTGAACCGCTACAGATATCGGCATAATGCCTTTTGCGTTCATATGAGTACAAAACTCATTAAGATACTGCTGCAATGACGCTAATTGAGTGATTGGCGCTAATGCCTGTTGCGGCAACAATGCTATCTGCCCACGACAGACACTACAATGACCACAATGACTAGGTGCTTGCTGATCATCAAAATAACGCGCCAATTTAGCAGTAATACACTCAGTTGATTCAAAAAAACTAATAAGCTGATTTAAACGTTTTATCTCTTTGACTTCGTTACTTTGGAAGTAATCAGACAAACTTGCAATAAGGTTTGGATTACTTAAAGCATTGATATCAACATTAAACACTTGGGTTATTTTTTTGGTTTCTAACTGGATATATTGTTTGTCTGCTAGGTAGTCTAACGCCGAAACTACCCGTTGCCTGTCTGCACCATATTGCTGATATAAGCTATCGAAATCTAGTTGACCCCATATTTTCTTAAAACGAGTATGCTCAAATATTTGCTGCAGAAACGCTTGGCGCTGGGGATCAAAACTGGCCAGCAACTGCTGTTTATCAATCAAAAATTGATACTTAAACTCAGCAAAATAAGCAAAGCTTGGTTGCACCACGTTGGCTAATTCAAGTTGAACTAACAGGGTTTTTAACGGCAACTGTTTAATGTTACAGCTAGTTGAAATCGCATACTCTTGCATTTCCCAGCGGCCATGTTCAACTTCAGCGCTAATATGTTCTATTAAGTTGGTAATCGCTGAGGGTTCTGGCGTATCGCCATAAACAAAGTTTTCAATGGTATTTAAGCCATCTTTGTTAGCTAGCGTAATACAATGAGACAATTGCCCATCTCGGCCTGCACGGCCGATTTCTTGGCTGTAGTTTTCGATAGATTTCGGTAAATCGTAATGAACCACAAAACGGATATTGCTTTTATCTATTCCCATACCAAAGGCAATTGTGGCAACAATTACGTTGATTTGGCCGTCCATGAATTGCTGTTGGATGCGATTTCTGAGCTCTGAATCAAGTCCTGCATGATAAGCGGTGGCTTGAATATTGTTAGCACTTAAAAAAGCCGCGATATCTTCTGCCGTTTTTTGCAAGGTCACGTAGATAATCCCAGCACCTGTGCATTGCGATACTGTGTTGACTAATTCCAATTGCTTAGCGGCTTCAACAACAGGTTTGATACTGATATCTAAATTACTGCGATAAAAACCCGTTTGTACCACTTGCTCAGGCAAAATAGCAAAACGGTTGGCCATATCCAGCTTTACCTTTTCAGTGGCTGTGGCGGTTAATAACAACACTTGGGCAATACTAAATTGCTGCACATAAGATGGGATTTTTAAATAATCAGGCCTGAAGTTATGGCCCCATTCAGAGATACAATGAGCTTCATCAACGACTAATAATGAAATATCAATACTGCTAAGAAACTGCCTAAAACGTTCATTTTTAAAACGCTCAACCGACACCATTAAAATTTTTGTATGCCCGCGGCGAACATCACGCATAACCTGCTGTGTTTGCTCAAAGGTTAAGCTTGAATCTATGCTGGCGGCATTTATTCCCTTAGCATTTAAAAAAGCGATTTGATCTTTCATTAACGCAAGCAATGGCGATACCACTAAGGTGACATTAGCCAGTTGTAAGGCGCTAAATTGATAGCACAGTGATTTACCTGAGCCTGTAGGAAAAATGGCTAAAGAAGATGCTCCTGACAAAATATGTTTAATTACATCAATTTGCCCTTCTCTAAACTGATTATATCCAAATTGCTGCTCGAGCTTTTGAATTAAATCGGCGTTGTCATGTAGTAATGGCGAAGGACTATCAAACGATGGAGTTTGCATACTGGAGCCTAGATTGATGATTAAAGCGAAGGCAATTATACGCTAACACGAATAAAATTGAAACTCTGAAGCTTATAAAACAATAACTTATAAAATACTTACCCGAGGTGAACACGGCTTTATTCATCAAAAGAATAAACAGTAATATCGGAGCATAAAGTTGAAATAAACAAGGTCGGTTAGCCTTTACGTGATAGGTATTGATTGATTAACAAGGTTAATTTGTCTTCGAAGGCTTCTTGAGCTTGCTCTAAATCATCGCCAAAGCGAACCATAAATTTAGTGGCTTGCTCACGAGATAACATGTTATTGGCTAGACAGTACGCCATTTCATCGAGTTGTTTGTTGTAACGTGGCTCTAAAAACCATTGGCATGTTGCAGTATCAAGGCTTGCCAGCATTTGCTGTGCTAAATCACAAAATATTTGTATGTGCTCCATACCATCGGGGCCCAAACAACCGGGCTCTAGACGATATAACACAATCAACTTACTTTCTAACATAGAGTAACACTCGCATCCGCTGCTTTTATGATGGTATTTAAACGCTATTTAGCCGCTGCGTTTAGCATTGCTTGTTCAAACTGCTGAATATAACTTTCAATCGGAATGATATCTTCTTTTAAACGACGATTTCTACCCAGTAACGACGACTCAACAAATAAATTAAACCACGAGCTCAATGCTTTGGAGTTTAATGGCTCGTCGATGGCTTCAAGAGCCAGAGCTGCCACTTCAGCAGTTGATAGCTGAAAATCATGGCTGCCTTTTCTTAATTCGTAATTAGCTAAGGTTTCAGGACTAAAAGAAAACAATGGCAATCTATGTAAATAAGGGCTTTTACGAAACATTTTGATCGCTTGACGCCAGCTACCATCTAATAAAATTAACAGCGGTATTTTACCAGTGGCGGCATTGTCACATTGACTAGGATGACTAACCACCATTTGCCCTTCTTGGGCATACTGCTCAGGAAATATCAGCATTGGCTGATATTTGGGGTCGTTGATCGCTTCAATCATTTGTTTATTGGGCTCAGTACGAGACCATAAATAAGCGCTAGTATTAGGGACTAAATCAGCAATTAAACGGCCACTGTTGGTTGGCTTTAGCACTTCATCATCATACATGACTAGCATGAAGTGGGCTTCAGTATTGATATATTGTCTATGTTGACAGGTACAGAAAATTTCTCCTAATAAACACCACTGGCAGCGAATGAGTTTTTTCCCTCTGGCAGCAAATGGTTTAGTTGAAATAGATTTTCGGTATTGATACAAACGATGAACTGCGTGTTGCTGCTCAGGAGGTAACGCCAACATGGGATTATTCTCGGTTACACGTTATAGTTTATAACGTTCAAAAAAATTCATCACCCAATTGGGTGATGAAGTTACTATAGAATTCTTTTTAGTAAAAGGTCAGCTTTTAAGCGCTTTATCCTGGTCATAATCTTTTTCACAGGAGCCGGATACTTTTGCACGGTTTCAATTTGACTATAATGGAACAGTTTTTCGGTATGCTGCAGAATAAATTCTTGTTCTGCCTCAAAACTTTGCTTCCACACACCACTGTCATCATGCAATAACAAACCATTTTCTAAATCCAACGCCCACGCTCTTGGGTTTAAATTAGAACCAGTGATGAGATGCTTTTTGCCATCAGCACTAATCCCTTTTAAATGATAACTATTGATACCGTCTTTCCATAAGTGGATCCGTAACTGACCGTTTTCAATCGCCCATTGCTGACGTTTTACAAACTTACGTAAGGTTTGTTCGTACATGTAAGGCAATGCACCAATGGTAGAAAAATCTTTCTCTGGTGGGATATAAAAATCATTGGCGGTTTTATCACCCACCACGATATCAATACTCTTTCCATTACGTAAATGACGCGTCAACGCTCTCACTAAAGAGTTTGGAGGGTTAAAATACGGCGTACAGATAAACAGTGACTCGGTTGATTCATCAACCAATTTTATCACCACTTCGTTTAACTTATTCTTCTTGCGGCCTAAGCCTACAAGCGGCGTAACACGATTGCCAATACGGGTACTTTCAAACTGATAATCTGAACGTGATAAGCGAGTTTTAAAGGTGCGCATGTCATTTTTATCAGGGCATTTTTCGTCGCTGCTGTCTTGAGTCAACGGACAAACAGCCGGATCGCTAATTAGATGTTGCTCAATGAACTCACCCATACTGCGAGCAAGCTCAGCAGATTCCAGCACATGATAACGATCAAAACGGTACTTATCGTTTTGTTTAAAGTAAATGTTATTAATGCTAGCGCCGCTGAATATTACTGCATCATCAATGATGAAGCCTTTAAGGTGTAATACCCCTAAAAACTCGCGAGACTTAACTGGTACACCTAAGATGTCAAAAGGTGCCTTCGCAGCAGCCATGGCTTTGCGGTACATGATGTAATTACCACTATCACCTTTATGGCCAATTAGGCCACGCCTAGCTCTATGGTAGTCCACTAGGACAACTATTTTTAACTCTGGGTTAGCAGCTTTAGCTGCAAGTAACGCCTCAAGAACTTCTCGGCCCGCTTCATCATCTTCTAAATAAAGCGCAGCAATATATATCGCATTCGTAGCATTCGCGATGCGAGTTAACAATTCTTGTTTAAATTGAACCGGGGTTAATAACCACTTTAACGATTCATTTTGTAATGCGATACCACCAAGCTTATCCAGCAAGGCAACCTCCTTGAACTTAAACAGTTAAATGCTATTAACGTCGATATAAATTGACTAGGTAAGTATTTATCGTTTGTTTCTAATTTTGAATAATAAATACTGTCACTTAAAATTTATACTTTGTCATCGTTTTAACTGAATAACAAAAAATATTAGGAGATAGAAATTACCGACTTAGCGGCTTATGAGCAAGGCTTTTCTGATGTTATAGCCCTATTTGATGGGTTTATGAGGCTCAAGTGAACGATTTTGGATCAAACTTTTAAAGTGATTGTTAAGGCCTGTAGAAAAAACAACCTACGCTATCTTGTTTGAATAAATAAAAATCAATTATGTTGAGCAAAAAACAAACACAAAAACTGACGCTAATGTCTAACATCAATTTTTATCGCTTCATCACTGTAATAATCCGTTAGATCACGTATTTTAGAGAGACTCAAACTTTTACTACTGGCTAGTTATGTATTTACTAATACGTATATTAATTGTTTCTTTATTTAGCTTACCTGTGTGGGCCGATGAATACTTAGCCAATGTGATGCAACATATTGCGCCTCCTCAATCACAACTGGCTATAAACATATGGGATATTGAAAAAAACAGCAGTGTTTACAGCATTAATGAGCAGACATTAATGCAACCCGCGAGCATCCAAAAGCTACTTACTGCCGTTGCAGCTACAAAGCAATTAGGTACTGATTTTTATTATGAAACCCAAGTATATATTGATGGAGTTGTAGTACAGCAGCAACTCAATGGTGATGTGTATATTAAATTTAGTGGTGATCCTAGCTTTACTCGTGAACAACTAAAACAACTACTCACCACACTTAAAACTAAGGATATACAACATATAAATGGCAATGTGATCTTAGTATCACCGACCAGTGAAAGTCTTAGAGCACCTGGCTGGGTATGGGATGACCTCGGTATTTGTTACGCAGCGCCAGTGTCCGATTTTATTATTGATAAAAACTGTGTCAGAGCAAGCCTAAGTCCACTAGCAGATAACGCATCTGAAATCATAATAGATGCACAATACCCAGTTGAAATCAGCACCAAGGCGGTTTTTAAACCTAATATAGACGTTACTCAAGCTAAGGCGCAATTTTGCGAGTTACACATGCAACGCTTTGACGGCAATCGCTATCGAATTTCAGGTTGTTACCCAGGCAATCAAACTATAAGTTTAGCCGTTGCTGTTAATGATCCGTCTCGCTATGCCAAAGATGTGGTCAAAGCCATACTCAATGACAAGCAAGTCAATTACGCTAATTTGATCATAAGTAAGCAAAGCATCCCGCCTAGCGCGCAGTTGTTAGCCACGCATCAGTCTGAAAAGTTACCCAAATTATTAAAGATCATGCTGGAAAAGTCAGATAATTTAATTGCCGATAGCTTATTAAAAAACATTGGCCAAGATTTTTACCGGCAAACGTTTAACAGCGATAACATAGAGGGTCTTGATATTAACGGCTTTACTATGGGCGCTAAAGCATTACAATCGATTTTAATCGAATTGAACTTACCATTTAATGATGCCAATCTCGTTGATGGCTCAGGCTTGTCTCGTTATAACTTACTGACTTCAGCACAAATGTTATCTGTGCTGCAACTCATCGACAGCGATACACGTTTTCAATACCTAACTGAGTTTTTACCTATATCTGGTAAAAGCGGCACCTTAAAATACCAACAACATTTCAATAAACCGCCTTTGAAAGCGGCAATATCAGCAAAAACAGGCACCATGCTAGGGGTTGAAAACTTAGCGGGATTTATTCAGGCAAAAAATGGTAAACACTATGCCTTTGTGATTATAGAAAATGGACTCACTCCTAATGCAAAACAAACAAGACTAGCCCCTTTTAGCGCGCTATTACTGCGAAGATTATATGATTTACAGCCATAAAAAAGCGCATTGTAAACTATGCGCTTTAACTCTCTTTCTCAAGCAGAAAATTGAACCAATTGGTGTTTAAAATAACTCTGCTGGCATAGCCATTATTGCATCATCACCTTGATTGACTTGAGCAATATGAAAATCTGCTTTTGGCAAAATTTTATCCATATAGAATTTAGCCACATAACGCTTTTGCTCACTAAAGCTGCTGTCATCATGACCAACTGCACGCTCTGCCATGAGTAATGAGTAATAGCCATATAGGATATAACCAAAGGCATCTAAGAAATCTACCGCACTGGCGTTGATTAATGCTGCTTGAGTAAGCTTGTTGTCATTGATGTAGTTTGCTAATGTCAGCAAATTATCAAAGCGTGAACTGATAGCTTTTCTGTCAGCTTCAGAAACATGCTCAAAGCCCGCTAAATCAGCATTGATATCTGCCACAAACGCATTCAAAGTAGCAAGGTTATCACCAGTGACTTTACGGCCTAAGAAATCAATTGCTTGGATACCGTTCGTACCTTCATAAATTTGTGCAATACGGGTATCACGCACAAACTGCTCAATACCAGTTTCACGAATATAACCATGCCCACCAAATACTTGTTGCGCCATGATAGTGGCGTCTAATCCGCGGTCAGTTAGAAACGCTTTTGAAACCGGTGTCAGTAAGCCCACATACTTGGCTGCTTTTGCCTGAACATCACCTTCAGCATGCTTTGCTAAATCCAATTGTTTACCGGTAAATACTGATAACGCACGGCCAGCATCGGTAACCGACTTGATGGTTAATAACATGCGGCGCACATCGCCATGAACAATAATGGGGTCAGCCGCACTGCCTGTTGGCGAACCACCTGCTGCAATACCTTGCACACGTTCTTTAGCATAATCAGCAGCCATCTGATAAGCGCCTTGAGCACTACCAAGGCCTTGGATACCAATAGCTAAACGTTCGTAGTTCATCATGGTAAACATGCAAACCAGGCCGCGATCAGGACGTCCAACGAGGAAGCCTTTGGCACCATCATAGTTCATTACACACGTCGCTGATGCTTTTAAGCCCATTTTGTGTTCAATAGAGCCGACCGTCACACCATTAGCCCCACCTAAGCTACCATCATCGTTAACCGTGATTTTTGGTACTAGAAATAATGAAATACCTTTAGAGTTAGGAAGTTTCGCTAACACTAAGTGGATAACGTTTTCAGTAAGATCATGGTCACCACCTGTGATGAAAATTTTGCTACCAGTAATCGAGTAACTACCATCATCTTGTGGTTCGGCTTTGGTGCGAATATTGCGTAAATCAGAACCTGCTTGCGGCTCTGTCATGTCCATGGCACCAGACCACTGACCTGAATACAAGTTAGGTAAATATTTAGCTTTTAATTCATCTGTCGCGTGTGCATTAATACACAGCGCAGCACCAGCAGTTAATGAGCTATACAGGGTAAATGAGTTACATGCGCTGTAATTCATTTCATCAACCAAAACACCTAACATTTTTGGCATTCCCATGCCACCAAAATCAGGTTCGCCACATAAACCTACCCAACCGCCTTCTGAAAACTGCTGGTAAACTTCTTTAAAGCCATCTGGTGTGATGACCTTATCATCTTGGTGCCTAACCCCTTGCTCATCACCACTTCTATTTATAGGATGAATCAAATCACGACTAATCTTGCTTGCTTCATCTAAAATAGCAACAGCAGTGTCCATATCAACCATCTCAGCGATATTTGGCATCGACTGCCAAGTATTCGTCGCATCGAATACGTTTTCTAACAAAAACTGCATGTCCTTTAAAGGGGCTTGGTAAGGGTTCATAGAATGCTCTTAAACAGATAATTAAAACAGTTGTTTCAATTTATACAAAAACCGCACTAAATACAAGATGAATCTAGTATTGTTATTGATTAATTTCTAGTGATAGAACAAACATAAAAGCATATTAAATACTGATAAATAAGTAACTTAGTATAAAGAACGCCTACAAAGAGTACAATTTATAGGCAAAGATTTGGATCTTACAAATAAGCGATTTAATTATTAAGCTTGCGCTCAAAGGCTGCGCCTAATAAAGCAAAATAATCGATCATCGCTGAGAATATTTGCGATCTGTGCTGCGCTGCTGGATACATCAATTGTGTCGCCAAATCCTTTTTTAATGTACCAGAGACTAAGTAATTGTTTTGTATATCACTACAAGCTTCAATCGCCGATTCAAATGCCCGTGCCATCAGTTCTGTGGGCTTAGAAAAATAATAATAGCCTTGCTGCTTATCAAGTTTGATTGCATTAGTGACATACTCACTGGGCTGTTCGCCATCATCAGACAACAACACCACTTTAAACAAAGCAGATAAATTGTCATTAAGCTTATGAGACTTTAATAGTGAATCATTTAGCCACAAGTCACTGGCGCATTGATATTTTTTAAATGAAAACCGGGGTGATACATCAAAAGCCTTATCGACAATATAATGATCAAATGCATGCCAAAACTCATGGGCTAAAGCCCCCGCGCCCGCATTTTTAGCAAGAGCTAACTCGCGAGTTAGCGGAGAATAATGGGCCTGCACACCTTTTTGACCACCACGACCGAATAACAAATTTAGCGTTTTACGAAGGCCAATAAGCTCTGTGGGTACTTGCAGTATTTGCGATAAATCTGCCATTGAATCAAATACTAAATTAGCGGCAAGATCAGATTCTTCTTTGGTTACCCATTTACCCACACTGATATGATTGAGGCCAAAACACTGTTTGATATCAATAAAATTAGCTTGTTCACCAGAGCGGTAATCGGCTCCATTTCGAAAATAGCGGGCTGTTTTTAACAAACATCACCTCAAAATTTATTCTACAGCTATGTAAATATCTGCAATAAAAAATGCCTCTTCATGAGGCATTTATTTCTGTTTTATCCCAAGCATTAGCTTGGGTTAAAAAACCTTACCACATTAAATCATCAGGAATAGCGTAATCAGCATAAGGATCGTTTTCTTCACTGGCCTGTTCAACTTGATTATCAGCAGATTCTTGCCATAAATACCCACACCACTCAGGTACCAACAAGTTAACTCGTTCAGCAAGTTTATGGGGCACAATATAACTTTTGTCTTCAAAACGCACGATACCAACAACACCCGTTTGTAATTGGCCTTGTAGTTTTTCATCCACATAAACAGATAAAATTTTATTCTCAACTGTAAAGTTAAATTTTATCTCGCCGCCTGCAGGTGCTTTAATCGCAAACTTAGTAAATTCAGTGATTAAACCACGTACCTGACCTTTTTCTGACGCTTCAGCAAAGCGCTGCTCGTTTAAGGCTTTGTCCTTCGCTGCTTGTTCAAGTTTTTGCTGGGCAATTTGTTGCTTTAACGCTGCACTGCCATCATCAATTTTCGCTTTCTTTTGTTTACGCTTTTGTGTTTTCACATCGCGCGCTTTTTGCTTACTGGCAAGTCCTGCTTTTAGCAGCTGCTCTTGTAATGCGTTTGCCATTTAAATCACCTATAAAAATTGTTCATATTACTGTGGTAAATGTTTTGCTAATGCATCCATTGCAGCGCCTGCGCCACCTAAAGACCAACCGCCATCGACGGGCAAAATGGTGCCTGTGATGTAGCTGGCCATGTCAGAAGCTAAAAATAACGCTGCATTGGCAATATCTTGTTTTTGACCATTGCGCTTTAATGGCACACTGTCTGCTATCATTGATTTTAAAGCTTTACTGGGCGCTAAGCGATCAAAACCTTCTGTCTCTTCGATTGGGCCAGGTACAATCGAGTTTACCCGTATCCCTTCAACGCCCCACTCCATTGCTAAAGTGCGAGTTAACATATCAACGCCGGCTTTAGCAGCGCATACGTGCACTTGCAAAGCCATTGGCACGTAAGCCTGAGGTGCAGAGATTTGTATCACGCTCGCATTGCCTTTAGTCAACAAAGGGTAAGCTTGCTTAATGACTTGAAAGCTACCTAATAAATCAATATCCATCACTGATTTAAAACCATTAACGGAGAGATCTTTTGCCCTTGAAGGGAAATTACCCGCAGCGCCGCTGATGAGTATATCAATAGTGTTATATTGATCAGCGATGCTATTGAAACCAGATGCAACTGCGTCTGAATCTCTGACATCAAAACTTACCCCAATATGCTTACCTTTGGGATTGGTTTGCTGCAGTAAAGCTAGCGCAGTATTGACTTTATCCATGCTACGACTGGCAACAGCCACATTGGCCCCCACTTTAGCAAAAGCACACGCTATACCTAAATTGATACCACTGGTGCCACCTACAACAACGACATTCTTTCCTTGATAATTAAACATTTTATGCTCCTGCATGTGTGTTATTAATCAGTTTAAAAGTTGCGCTGCTATAGGCTAGTGCTGGCGAAAATGTTCGCTATTAACTGCTATTTAAGCGAGTTAACGATTGCCTGTAACGACGCTAATGGATCTGTCGCTTTAGTAATGGGTCTACCGATTACTAAATAATCTGAACCAGCCGCAATTGCTTTTGGTGGCGTCATAACACGGTGCTGATCACCAACATCAGCGCCAACGGGGCGAATGCCGGGAGTGACTAAATTAAAGGCTCCGCCAAATGTTTGTTTTAGCATAGTTGCTTCTTGAGCTGAGCACACTATACCATCTAGGCCTGCTTGCTGTGTTAACGCTGCTAGGCGTTTAACATGTTCTGAAGCTGGCACATTGATCCCTAATAGCGCGAGGTCTTCATCACTCATAGAAGTCAGCACTGTCACGGCGATTAATAATGGCGCATCTTTACCATAATTCCCTAATGCCGTTTTAGCAGCTTGCATCATGGCTAAACCGCCGCTTGCATGGACATTGGTCATCCAAACACCGAGATCGGCAGCTGCTGATACCGCTTTAGCCACAGTGTTAGGGATATCATGGAATTTTAAATCAAGAAATAAATCAAAATCACGGTCATGGATATCTTTAACCAGTTGTGGGCCGAATAAAGTAAACATCTCTTTGCCTACTTTTAAACGACACATAGTAGGATCAAGTTTATCGATTAAAGCAAGCGCCTCATTTTTATTGTCATAATCTAAGGCCACTACAATCGGTTTATCTGCCATGTTCACTCCAGTAATATAAAAAATCAGTTATTCGCCATCTAGCCCTTTTACGCGTTTTATACTTCCCCACTCTTTACATGATGGACAATGCCAGTAAAGGCTGTGTGCAGGGAAACCGCATGAGCTACAACGATAACTAGGACGAAATTTAATTTGTTGTTCTACTAACTTTTCAAGCATTGAAAGACTTTGTTTCGCTTGGCCATCTTCAGCTTGCTTGATATGCAATTGCATTAAATGTTGGAAACCTTTCATTGTTGGATGTCGATACAAATGATCGAGCACCATTTTTTCGGCATTTTCACTAAAGCCTTGCTGAATTTTATGCTGAGCTAACGCAATAATTACTGACGCGCTAGCGCCTTCTTGTAAAGCTTGCTGAAGCAAGGTTTGGTAACCTTCAAGATCGTTACTGTCGCGGTAGACTTGCTTAGCAATACCAATGGCATCAGCAAATAACTCTATATCGGCAAGTTTTAACTCGACTAAGCTTTTTTTACATAGGCTTACTTGGTTAGCATCAAGATATATCTTCGCTAGCGTTAACCAGGCACGGCCACATTTATCATCTAATTTAATGGCTTGTTGGAGATATTTGATTTTTTCAGCGTTTCCAGATTCTTCATCAGCGAGTTGACAATAAAAATGAGCGGTTACATGTTTTAAAACTTGCTGGCGTTTGCGACTTAGGCGTTTAGTAATATTAATGGCGTTTTGCCATTCTTTAGTGACTTGATAAATTGATATTAATGCAGTTTCAGCTTCTTCGCTGTGATCATCTTGACTAACAAGATTAATAAAGATTTCTTCAGCTCTATCGTAAAAGCCGGCGGCTAAATAGTCTTTACCTAACTCCATCATGGCAATATCGCGTTGCTCTGTGGTAAGGCTTGGTCTAGCGATGAGGTTTTGATGTATTCTAATGGAGCGGTCTACTTCACCGCGCTTTCTAAATAATGAACCTAAAGATAAATGGGTATCTATGGTTTCATCGTCAACATCTAGCATGGTAATGAACAAATCAACCGCTTTATCTGATTCATTAGACAACAAAAAATTAAGCCCTGTAAAATAATCACGGCTTAGTTTTTTACTTTGTTGTTTTTGATTCTGTCTTATACTTCTTCGACCCATATACCAGCCATAGCCGGCCGCGATAGGTAATAACAGAAAGAGGATTTCAAGCATATTACGCTACAGTATCCTGTGACATTGGTTGAGATTGTTGTTCTAACAGTTGCTCTGTTAATTGGGCAATTTGCTTTTTGTTTTTTCTTAATATGATTTTGAATTTTAAAATATAATAAGCAGCAAATAACCAGCTTATGACAAAACCACTGAAAAAAACAACAGCGAGTACGACGGGTAAACGATACTGACCTTCTGCAATAAAATAACTTACAGTGACAATTTGTTCATTCTTAGCACCAAAAAGTAAAGCTAGGACAAAGAATAAACCAACAATAACAATGGCAATAAATGATTTCACGTGAGTCTCCATTCAACGTCGCAATATAATTGATTATCCAAGATATTTGCTAAAGTAACCAGCTTTGCAGTGCAATAGATACAAAAAAGCCTCCAAAAGGAGGCTTTTTAATCAAGCGTTAATTAAACATTAACCGCATCGACACGTTCACGCAGTTCTTTGCCTGGCTTAAAGTGCGGTACATATTTGCCTTCCAAGTCAACTGAGGTTCCAGTTTTTGGATTACGACCAACACGTGGTGCACGATAATGAAGAGAAAAACTACCAAAGCCACGGATTTCAATACGATCCCCGCCTTCTAATGTTGTTGCCATTTGCTCCAACATTTCTTTAATAGCACTTTCCACTTCTTTAGCCGACAACTGCGACTGCCCAGTGGCAAGCTTTTCGATCAGTTCGGATTTTGTCATCCTTTACCCTCTATAATCAAGCCAAAACAGTCGCCTAATGGGGAGCGAACTCCCCAAACAACAGGCGATATATTACTTACGAGCTGCCTTGAACGCTTCAGCCATTGCATTACTAATAACAGCATCTTCTTGCTTGTTAATAGTTGCCATAGCTTCTTTCTCATCTGCTTCATCTTTCGCTTTGATAGATAAGCTGATAGAACGATTCTTGCGATCTACGCCCATGAACTTAGATTCAACTTTGTCACCTACAGCGAATACTGTAGATGCGTCTTCGATACGCTCGCGAGAGATATCTGCAACGCGAAGGTAACCTTCAACAGTTTCAGCTAGTTCAATTGTAACGCCTTTAGCGTCAACAGCAGTAACTACACCATTTACAATAGTACCTTTCTTCTTATCTGCCAAGTAGGCATTGAAAGGATCGTCTTCAGTTTGCTTAACGCCTAAGCTGATACGCTCGCGCTCAGGGTCAACTGAAAGTACTACTGCATGGATTTCGTCGCCTTTTTTGTACTCAGAAACAGCGTCTTCGCCAGTTCCGTTCCAAGAAATGTCAGAAAGGTGAACAAGACCATCGATGCCACCGTCAAGACCAATGAAGATACCGAAGTCAGTGATAGACTTGATCTTACCAGAAACTTTATCGCCCTTGTTGAAACGAGTAGCGAAATCATCCCATGGATTAGTCTTACATTGCTTAAGACCTAGAGAAATACGACGACGTTCTTCATCGATGTCTAATACTAGAACTTCAACTTCATCACCTAAGTTAACAACTTTAGATGGGTGAATGTTCTTATTAGTCCAATCCATTTCAGAAACGTGAACAAGACCTTCAACGCCTTCTTCGATTTCAACGAAACAACCGTAGTCAGTTAGGTTAGTTACGCGACCAGTTAAGCGTGTGCTTTCTGGGTAGCGCTTGCTGATTTCTAACCATGGATCTTCGCCAAGTTGCTTAAGACCTAGTGATACGCGTGTACGCTCACGGTCATACTTAAGAACTTTAACGTTGATTTCGTCACCAACATTAACGATTTCAGATGGGTGCTTAACGCGCTTCCAAGCCATATCAGTGATATGTAGAAGACCGTCAACGCCACCTAAGTCTACGAATGCACCGTAGTCAGTAAGGTTCTTAACGATACCTTTAACTGCTTGACCTTCTTGAAGGTTCTCAAGAAGAGCATCACGCTCGGCACTGCTTTCTGATTCGATAACAGCACGACGTGAAACAACAACGTTGTTACGCTTCTGGTCAAGTTTGATAACTTTGAATTCTAATTCTTTGTACTCTAGGTGAGCAGTATCGCGAACTGGGCGAACGTCTACTAGAGAACCTGGTAAGAAGGCACGGATACCGTTTAATTCAACAGTGAAACCACCTTTAACTTTACCATTGATGATACCGATTACAGTTTCAGCATCTTCATACGCTTTTTCTAGAACAATCCAAGCTTCGTGACGCTTAGCTTTTTCACGAGATAATTGAGTTTCACCGAAACCGTCTTCAACAGAGTCAAGTGCAACATCAACTTCATCGCCAACAGCGATTTCTAAAACACCTTGAGCGTTTTTGAATTCGTCAGCAGAGATAGGGCTTTCAGACTTAAGACCAGCGTCAACAAGTACAGTACCGTTTTCGATGCGTACTACTACGCCACGTACGATAGAACCAGGACGGAACTCAAGTTCATTTAGGGATTGTTCAAATAGATCAGCAAAAGATTCAGTCATTTTATGATTACTTTCTTTTATAAACCACCATCCATCCTAGATGTGGAGTCAATTAATTGATTTACATCTTCCGTGATATAAATGTTGTTTGATAAATTCTCAGAATTAAGAAATTACCTTAAGTTTTTATTGATGTGTTCAAGCACAAGCTCAAGCACTTCATTAATACCTATGCCACTAGTATCAATAACTAGCGCGTCATCTGCAGGCACTAAAGGTGAGACAGAGCGATTAATATCGCGGTCATCACGCTCAATGATTTCAGATAAAAGGCGATCGATATTAACATCGAAGCCTTTGTCCTGCAACTGTTTATAGCGTCGCTGCGCCCTTTCCTCTGCGGATGCAGTTAGGAATATTTTTGCGGGTGCGTTAGGAAAAACCACTGTTCCCATGTCACGCCCATCGGCGACTAAACCCGGTTCAGCACAAAAAGCACGTTGTCGTCTCAGTAATGCTTCTCTTACGCGAGGTAAAGCAGCGATTTTAGATGCTGCGTTACCACATTCTTGAGTACGAATACTGGTTGAAACGTCTTCACCTTCTAAAATGACTTTTACAAGGTCACTGCCCGCTAAGAACTGCACGTCTAAATGAGAAGCAAGTAAGGTGATCGCCTCTTCATTTTCTAATTCAACATCGTGATGAATGGCTGCAAGGGCTAAAACACGATAGATAGCGCCGCTATCTAGTAAGTGCCATTCAAGTCGCTCAGCGACGAGTTGGCATATGGTCCCTTTTCCTGCACCGCTTGGTCCGTCGATTGTGACTACTGGAGCACGTTCAGACATAAATTCCTCCGAAAAAAACAATCTTCCATGAATATAAAAAGGTTCATCAAAATGAGCGGGCGGCATTGTACAACAATTTACAGCAAAATACTGGAGAAAATTTACGATATTCAATCAAGATCAAATGACGGCAGTATATTGACTGCCGTCATATTTAAGACTTAAACCAAGCGCTTTACTCACCGATACGTGCAAATTCAGTAAAATAGGCTGGGAAGGTTTTAGAGGTGCAATCTGGATCATTAATGGTAATACCGCAATCAGCAAAAGCCAGCATTGAAAAACACATCGCCATTCGGTGATCGTTGTAAGTGTCAATTGCTGCTGTATTTAAAACAGCTGGTGGCGTAACGGTAATATAGTCATGACCCTCGTCAACGGTTGCACCGACTTTACGTAATTCAGTGGCCATTGCTGCAAGACGATCGGTTTCTTTAATGCGCCAGTTGTAAATGTTTGTGATACGTGTGGTGCCTTCGGCAAATAATGCCGCAGTTGCAATGGTCATTGCCGCATCTGGAATGTGATTCATGTCTAAATCAACCGCGGTTAATTTTGCTTGGCGCGCGATAATAAAATCGTCGCCCCACTCGATGTCTGCGCCCATTTTTTCGAGTACATCAGCAAATTTAACATCGCCTTGAATACTGAGTTTACCGACACCGGTCACTTTGACTTCACCGCCTTGAATTGCGCCAGCAGCAAGAAAGTATGAAGCAGAGGATGCATCGCCTTCAACTAGCACTTTACCTGGGGAAACATATTTCTGACCTGTAGGTATTTCAAAACGGCGGTAGTCATGATTGATCACTTCAACACCAAAACGGGCCATTAGTGCGATAGTGATATCAATATATGGTTTAGACACTAACTCACCTTTAATGGTGATATTAACCGTGTCTTTGGTTAATGGCGCTACCATTAACAAAGCTGTGAGGAACTGACTGGATAAATCCCCCGCTATCTCAACATCACCGCCATTTAAACCATTGGCATTAATCGTCAGCGGTGGAAAACCATCATTTTTAAGATAGCTCACTTCAGCACCGAGTTGACGTAGTGCATCAACAAGATCGCCAATAGGACGCTCTTCCATACGTGGTTCGCCCGTTAAGGTGAACTCGCCACTGCCCAGTGTCAATGCCGCGCATAAAGGCCGCATTGCTGTCCCCGCATTACCTAAAAATAAGCTTTGCGCTTGTTCCGCCGTAATAGGCTTACCTAAGCCTTGTAGCTCACATACGGTGTTATTTTCAGATAATTGGTAATCAACGCCTAATTGCTTTAATGATGC
The DNA here is from genome assembly GCF_002873635.1 of Shewanella sp. 10N.286.52.B9. NCBI lineage: Bacteria > Pseudomonadati > Pseudomonadota > Gammaproteobacteria > Alteromonadales > Shewanellaceae > Shewanella > Shewanella sp. 10N.286.52.B9. The sequence continues at coordinate 29,841 of NZ_MCTY01000164.1, read as the reverse complement.
CAACATATAGCGAATATCATCTGAATCAAGCAGATTTGTTAGCGTGGTTCTGCCTTCGGCTAAGGTTGCTAATAACAGCGCTCTATTCGAAATACTCTTAGAGCCAGGAATATTGACAACGCCATTTACTTTTTGGATCGGATCAAGACGCAATTGTTTCATTACAAGTTCTTCTTAAATGTCTTCTCCCTGCTACGGAAGAATAAATGTGTATGGGCTAAAGAGAAAATGACGTCTTTGTCAATTTATCTATACGAATTAGATGGTATAAACTTAATAAATTATTCTTGAATACAAATTTACTGATTGCAGCCAATGATTCAAGGGATAACTGAAATTAAATGACAGTTTTACGCTGAACTTGAATTATTTGCGTAAAAAAAGCGCAACTCGGCCATTTATATGACCCAAACAGCCAACTTCATTAAGCAAATAAATGACTTTTTTGGTAAAAGTGTAAACTTTAAACTAAGTAAAATCTTTATTTTAGGTAGTTTCTAGAAATAGCCATTTCAATCAGTATTTAAACCACGTTATGCTAAACAAAACCCTACTTTTATTTTTAATACTATAAGGTCAATGGCCATGTTTAACGCGTTAACTGCAATGCCTGCAGATCCCATTCTTGGTTTACTTACTCAGTACCGCCAAGACACTCACCCACAGAAGATTGACCTCGGGGTTGGTGTTTACAAAGACCCAATCGGCAATACGCCTATTCTTGATTGTGTAAAGACAGCAGAGCGACTGCGCACTGAGTCTGAAACGACTAAGGTTTATATTGGCCCTACTGGTTCTCCTCAGTTTAATACTTTGATGACAGAACTAGCATTTGGCGAAGCTCACAGTGCATTAATTGCTGACCGTATCCGAACGGTATCAACGCCTGGTGGCACAGGTGCCCTGCGCGTTGCTGCTGAATTTATTAAAAGCTGTAATCCTAATGCCGTGTTATGGGTGAGCGATCCAACCTGGGCTAACCATACTGGCTTATTTGAAGCCGCTGGCATCACTGTAAAAACTTACCCATATTATGATTACGATGCGAAAACTCTAAAATTTGATGAAATGAAAGCGGCATTAAATAAGATCGGTAGTAACGATGTGGTACTACTACATGCATGTTGTCATAACCCAAGCGGCATGGATTTAACCAATGCCCAGTGGGATGAAGTCATCAGCATTACCGCTAAGCAAGGTTTTACCCCATTAATTGATATGGCATATCAAGGGTTTGGTGATGGCGTTGATGAAGATGCTTACGGCGTTCGTCAAATGGCCGCTCAAGTTGAAGAAATGATCTTATGTAGTTCATGTTCTAAAAACTTTGGTTTATACCGTGAACGAATTGGTGCTTGTAGCATTATGGCTAAAGATAGTACTAAGGCGAATATTGCTTTTTCTGTACTCTTGTATGTAGTGCGTTGTATTTACTCAATGCCGCCAGCTCATGGCGCAGCCCTTGTTGAAACCATTTTAGGTGACGCACAATTAAAGCAGCAATGGTTAGATGAGTTAACCGTTATGCGCAACCGCATTAATGGCAATCGACAAATGTTGGTCAACAAATTAATAGAACAAGGGGTTAAACAAGATTTCAGCTTTATTGCTAACCAAAAAGGCATGTTCTCTTTCTTAGGGATTAATGCTGAGCAAGTTGAAACCCTTAAAAAAGAACATAGCATTTATATGGTCGGCTCAAGCCGTATGAGTATTGCGGGTATAAGCGAAACAAATGTTGATTACCTTGCAAAATCAATCGCTATAATTCTTTAACTATCTGGTTGTAAGCCAATAATTGCGTTTAAAAAAGCGAATAATGACTGCTCATTATTCGCTTTTTATTCTGTAGAACTAAAGCTCAACAATGTAACTTGGTATCGCTTTAGCTATGCTGCTTAGCAAAAGCTTGCATAAAGTCAACCAGCGCCTGCACACCCGCTAACGGCATAGCATTGTAAATACTGGCACGCATGCCGCCTACTACTCTATGACCTTTTAAGGCGACCAAGCCTGCTTGCTCAGCTTGGGCTAAAAACTCACTATCTAAGCTACTATCGCTTAATTGGAATGTCACATTCATCCGTGAACGGTTTTGCTTACAAACACCGTTGGTATAAAACGGGTTGTTATCAATACAGTCATACAGCATTTGCGCTTTTTGCTGATTTAATGCTTCCATTGCAGCTACGCCGCCTACTGATGTTAACCAGTCAAACACTTCGGCAGCTAAGTACCAGGCGAACGTGGGTGGCGTATTGAACATCGAGTCATTGGCTTGTGCGATACGGTAATCCATAATCGATGACTGCGGCAAACTGGGTAGCTGCAACATATCATCTCTGACAATCACGATAGACAAGCCTGAAGGGCCGATATTTTTTTGAGCGCCAGCGTAAATCAAACCATACTTACTGACATCGATTTTTCGCGACATAATGGTTGAAGACAAATCAACCACGACTGGCCAAGGACACTCAATTTCATCTAAAATTTCGATGCCATCAACGGTTTCATTGGCGCAAAAGTGCAAATAACGATAATCGTCACTATGCGCGCTAAAGTCAGGCAGCACCACCTGATTTAAACCATCGATATTTTCAATGATATTGACTTGATCAATGTTGTTTTCACCAACCAGTTTTATCGCTTCTTTTACCGCAGCCGTTGACCATTGGCCATTAACTAAATACAAGGCTTTACCGTTGTCACCTAAGAAATTATTAACAACATTGGTAAATTGACCTCGTCCGCCGCCATGCATAAACAAAACGTGATAGTTTTTTGGAATATCCATCAAGGTACGTAAGGTTTTCTCGGCATGTTGGGTTAACGCCATAAACTCTTTACTACGATGACTAATTTCCATTACGGACACACCCAAGCCATTCCAGTTAATTAATTCTTGCTGCGCTTTTTGCATCACAGCTTGAGGTAACATGGCAGGTCCAGCACAGAAATTATAAATAGCGCTCACAGCATTGTCCTTATATCGTTTTTAGTTAACACATTCATAATGTATCGAATTCTCAGCAGTATATCGCAACTGTTTGGCAGCTAAAATGAAAATTAATCATCAATGCTGATTCTGTCGAGCTTTATTGCTAGTTAATGACAATAAACGACAACGCTATTTTAAAAACTAAGTGCTATTTATCACTAGTAAAGTGAGAAAAATTACACAACAATAGTCATACTAAAGCATTAGGTTATAGTCTCTTTGGAGATTGGCCTTGTGTCAGTGTTAACTAGAATAATAAATACCGTAACGCGGTCATGGATATTTACATGTTTTCAAAATCGGCTTTTATCGTAGGCACGCTTTCTTTAGCAATAAGCACTGTCCTTGTCAGTAAGCCAACACATGCTTCAATTTATAACGGCGTATCTGATAAATTTAAGCAAAAATTTCATCAGCAACTTAAAAAGAACAAAGTCCCGGGCGGTGCGTTTGTTATTGTCGAAGGCGACAAGATTCTAAAGCTCAGTTATTACGGTAAACGCAGCAAAGGTAGCGCTTTAAATGTAAATGCCAATACGGTGTTTCGACTTGCATCTGTATCTAAAACCTTTGCAGGTACTCTGGCCAGTATGTTAGTCCAGGAAAATAAACTTGACTGGCAACAACCGATAAATGCTTATCTTCCAAGCTTTGTATTAGCTGATCCTAAAGCCAGTCAGAAAATTAACCTAGGCCATATTATCGGTCAAAGCACAGGCTTAATGCCAAATAGCTACGATAACTTAGTCAATGCCAATGTAAGCAAGGATAAAATTCTAAATAAGTTTTCAGAAATAACCCCAATGTGCAGGCCTGGCGTTTGCTATAGCTACCAGAATGTAGCCTTTTCATTTATCGAATCTGCCATTGAGCAAAAAAGTGGCCTAAGCTACGAGAACTACATTGAAAAACGCATCTTTAAGCCACTAGAGATGAATAACGCCTCAACAGGCTATACAGCATTTATGGCGGAAAAAAATCGCGCAGAGCCACACATTAAGACTAAATCAGGCTTTAAAAAAGTATCAGTAAAACCAAACTACTATGAACTGGCTCCAGCGGCAGGCGTCAATGCGAGCATTACTGATATGTCCAAGTGGTTAATCGCCAACTTAGGCGAGAAACCTGCTGTACTTTCAAGCGCTGTGATTAATGATGTGACGACGCCAGGCGTTAAAACAACCAAGGAGCTTCGCCGCCGAGATTGGCGTACCTACCTTGATAATGCTTATTACGGCAAAGGATGGCGGGTATATGAGTTTGAAGGCCGGCCATTAATTTATCACGCTGGTTGGGTAGCGGGTTATGTTGCTGAAATTTCCTATTCTCCCGAGCTGAATATCGGCATGGTAATGCTATTGAATGGTGAGTCGAGAGTTATTGCTAAATTGAGTTCTGCTTTTTGGCATGATGTATTTAAACAGCAAAACTAATTCGGACGTCATTATCATCTATAAATGACAAGCAATAAAAAAGGATGCCAATTGGCATCCTTTTTTGTCACTAGAATAACTTATTCGTCATCTTGTGCAGGTGTATCTGTTGCAGGGTTTTCAGCATCAGAAGTAGTTGCAACTACTTCGCCTTCTACTGTTTGACCTTCTGCTTCAGCATCAAGTTCAGATTCATCCATTTGAATTTCTTCGATACGCTGCAAGCCAACGACTTTCTCATCTTCTGCAGTGCGGATAATCGTTACGCCTTGGGTGTTACGACCAATCAACGACACGCCAGCAGATGGTGTACGAACCAAGGTGCCTTTATCACTAATTAGCATAATTTCGTCAGTTTCAGTAACTTGAACTGCGCCTACTACAGCACCATTACGTTCACTTACTTTGATTGAAACCACACCTTTAGTGCCACGGCTCTTAGCTGGATATTCAGCTAAATCAGTACGTTTACCATAACCGTTTTCAGTGACAGTTAGAATATCACCTTCTACTTTCGGAATGATCATCGAAACAACTTTCTGACCATCTTCAAGTTTGATACCACGAACACCTGTTGCTGTACGGCCCATTGGACGAATCGCAATCATGTCTTCACCAGTTTCAGGATCTTTCTTCACTTCACCGGTTTCTGAATCACGTACTTTTTCGTTAAAGCGAACCACTTTACCTTCGTTTGAGAACAACATGATGTCGTTGCTACCGTCAGTAATATCAACACCAATTAGTTGATCGTCGTCTTTAAGGTTAACGGCAATAATACCGTTCGCACGTGGGTTACTGTAAGCCGTTAATGCGGTTTTCTTCACGGTGCCGTGAGCGGTAGCCATAACAATATATTTGTCATCTGCATATTCACGAACAGGTAGAATTGCAGTAATACGCTCACCATCTGACAATGGTAATAAGTTAATGATTGGGCGACCACGAGCGGTACGGCTTGCCAGTGGTAGTTGATAAACTTTCAACCAATACATTTTACCAAAATCAGAGAAACATAAAATCGTATCATGGGTATTGGCAACTAATAGTTTTTCGACGAAATCTTCATCTTTTACTTTAGTAGCAGCTTTACCTTTACCACCGCGGCGCTGAGCTTGATAGTCAGTTAACGGTTGGTACTTGGCGTAACCCATATGAGAAAGTGTTACGACTACATCTTCTTCATTGATTAAGTCTTCTAGACTCATATCAACTTCGTTTTGGTTAATAACAGTACGACGTGGGTCGCCGTATTGCTCAAGCATTTCTTCTAATTCTTCTTTGATCACTTCCATCAAGCGCTCAGGACTACGAAGAATGAATAATAAGCTTGCAATGAACTCAAGTAACTCTTCGTATTCTGAAAGAATCTTCTCGTGCTCTAAACCTGTTAGGCGATGTAAACGTAGCTCAAGAATAGCTTGTGCTTGTTGCTCAGTCAGGAAGTACTTGCCTTCACGGATACCATACTCTGGCTCTAACCATTCAGGTCGAGCAGCATCATCACCGGCTTTTTCAAGCATGCCTTGAACGTTACCAAGATCCCAACCTTGTGCCACTAATTTTACTTTCGCTTCCGCAGGGGTTGGCGATTCTTTAATTAGTGCAATGATTGGATCGATGTTAGCTAATGCAATAGCCAATGCTTCAAGAATATGAGCACGTTCACGGGCTTTACGTAATTCAAATACAGTACGGCGCGTCACCACTTCACGACGGTGAAGAATGAAGCACTCTAGCATTTCTTTCAGGTTAAACAGTTTAGGCTGACCATTGGTCAATGCCACCATGTTAATACCAAAAGAACATTGCATTTGAGTTTGCGCATATAAGTTGTTTAAAACAACTTCACCGACTTCGCCACGTTTGATCTCGATAACGATGCGCATACCGTCTTTATCAGATTCATCACGTAGACCAGTAATACCTTCAATCTTTTTATCTTTAACAAGCTCAGCAATCTTTTCGATCAAGCGGGCTTTGTTAACCTGATATGGGATTTCAGTAACAATAATACGCTCACGGCCATTATTGTCTTCAATTTCAGCTTTTGAGCGCATAATCGCACGGCCACGACCGGTCTTATACGCGTCAATGATCCCTTTACGACCATTAATGCTGGCTGCTGTCGGGAAATCAGGACCTGGGATGTAATCCATTAATTGCTCAATAGATAACTCAGGTTCTTCAATTAATGCTAAACAGCCTTTAATCACTTCTGAAATGTTATGTGGCGGGATATTTGTTGCCATACCAACCGCAATACCAGACGAACCATTAATTAATAATGTTGGTACACGAGTAGGTAAAACCGCTGGGATAAATTCAGTACCATCATAGTTAGGTACAAAATCTACGGTTTCTTTTTCTAAGTCAGCTAATAAAGAATGTGCCAACTTACGCATACGAATTTCGGTATAACGCATCGCCGCTGCTGAATCGCCATCAACAGAACCAAAGTTACCTTGGCCGTCAACGAGCGTGTAACGCATTGAGAATGGTTGTGCCATACGAACAATCGTATCGTACACGGCCGTGTCACCATGTGGGTGATATTTACCAATTACGTCACCAACAACACGAGCTGATTTTTTATAAGGCTTATTGAAGTCGTTTTTCAACTCGTTCATGGCAAATAACACACGACGGTGAACAGGTTTTAACCCATCACGAACGTCAGGTAATGCACGACCTACGATTACACTCATTGCATAATCTAAATATGAATTCTTTAGTTCGTCTTCGATGTTAATTGGCGAAATTGATGATGCCAGATCAGTCATAAACTGCTCGTTCCCCTAAAATTAGCGCACAATAATTATTCCATTTTATTGTGTAGCTCAAAAACGTGATTTGGCATTCTAACACAGATATTTAAAGAGGCTAGACCCTAGAACAAGGAAATATTAACGCGAGGACAAAAGCTGTCAAAAAATCTTTAAATTCAACTATCTCTATTACATTATTTGCGTATTTCATTTTGATAAATTGCCCCATAAAATACTGATGTCGTTTTTATGGGCAGACATTGAGCAATATTCCGTCAACCAAAGTGAAATCTTGCTTCATCTCACTATGTTTATTCAATCCAATGGTTATAATACCTGCAATAAATACTAATAATTAATGGGTTCTCGACATGTCTAACCAAGAACAAACCACGCCGCAAAATGTAGATCATCAAGAAATAGAAAAATTTGCCCAAATGGCCCAGTCTTGGTGGGATCCTAATGGCAGTTTCAAGCCTTTGCATCAACTTAACCCATTACGCCTTAATTATATCGATCAAACCAGTGGTGGTATTTTTGGTAAGCAAGTATTAGATATCGGTTGTGGTGGTGGTATTTTGTCAGAAAGCATGGCTAAAATTGGTGCCAATGTAACAGGTTTAGACATGGGTGAAGCGCAAATTGAAGTGGCTAAACTGCATGCATTAGAAACTGGCATCGATATCCAATATCAAACCATGACCGCAGAAGAACATGCACAGCAACATCAAGGCTATTATGATGTGGTCACATGCATGGAGATGTTAGAGCACGTCCCTGACCCATTATCAGTGATTAAAGCATGCTGCGATATGATTAAACCTAACGGTTATGTGTTCTTTTCAACCATTAACCGTAACCTGATGTCATATATTCAAGCAATTGTTGGCGCTGAATATGTTTTAAAGATGCTGCCAGTTGGCACGCATGACCACAGTAAGTTCATTAAACCGTCTGAGTTAATCAATTTGGTTGACCAAACAGAGCTTCATTGCCGTGATGCTCTTGGGATAAGCTTTAATCCTTTAACGGGTGTATATAAGTACACGAATAAAGTTGACGTTAATTATATGATCGCCACCCAAAAAGCTGATTAGTATCACATCGTCATCTTTAATAGCCAGCCATAAATAGTAGAACAATATTAAAGTAGTAATACTGCAGTGAATCAGTGACATTACTACTTTAATCCTTCACTTAATTCATAATCGGATTAAGTAATCGCTAATAACTTCAGCACGCTTAGGATAACTATGAACAAGATTAAAGGTGTACTCTTTGATTTAGACGGTACATTAGCTGATACAGCCCCAGATCTTGTCCATGCATTAAATTTAAGTTTGCAAGAGCGCGGTATCGCTAGTAAAAGTATTGATAACTTACGCTATGCTGCCTCCCATGGTAGTTTGGCGCTTGTAAAAGCCGGTATACCTGAGCTTTCCCATGAGTTACAAATCGAAGTTCAGCAAGCTTTGTTAGTGCATTACCAACGGGTCAATGGTGAAAAAGCATCATTATTTAGCGGTTTTGATGATTTTCTGTTGTTATTAGAGCAACGTGACATCCCTTATGGTGTTGTTACTAATAAACAAGCCCGTTTTACTCGGCCATTGGTTAAGGCCTTAAACATCGAGCACAAACTCACTGCGATTATCAGTGGTGACTCCACCCAGCACTCCAAACCACATACCGCGCCAATGTTACTTGCTGCCCAGCAAATTAATTGCCTGCCACAGGACATCCTATATATAGGTGATGCTGAAAGGGATTTAATTGCCGCCCGTAATGCTGGGATGAAAGGCGCTATCGCATTATGGGGTTATTTGTCAGAGCAAGATAAACCCAATGAATGGCCGAGTGATTTTCAGTTCAGCAAGGTTGCCGACTTACATCAGGCTTTCCTTAACAAATCTTAAATATAAATAGCAAATAATTTTGTTAACAAAACAATCGATCGCCGAATATTGTAGCGATCGAGCTCACGTTTTTTTTCGGCTAAATATTAATCTTAACCAACAAAATATCGTGTATTTTGACCTAGCAGGTTAGCCTTCACTAACATTGGCCACTATACATAAGATATCCACAACTTATTCACTAAATTGCTGCTTGCAAATCGCCCCAAACCTCACTATCTTGTATGTAAGTTTTAATTAAACACCATATCTTGTGTGTGACATCAGAACAAGACACAAGGCTTTTTCTGCTTTGGGTCTTCAAATAACACTCGTATTTCTTGGATATATTACGTTGTTAGTGCTTATGGATGATCAACTTACAAGGGACCGTATTGTGATTTAATGGCGATCGTAAACGAGACGATTAAAAAAGATCCAAAATTTAAATCACGCAAACTATTTTACAATCAAGGCTTTTTTAATGAACAGCAATATGACAGTCACAAAACGCAGTGGCGAACGCGAAACAATCGATTTAGACAAAATTCATCGCGTTATCGAGTGGGCAGCTAAAGGATTGAAAAACGTTTCAGTCTCAGAAGTTGAATTACGTTCTCATCTACAATTCTTTGACGGTATTCCAACTGAAGCAATCCACGAAACCATTATTAAAGCAGCAGCAGACTTAATCTCACCAGAAGCGCCTGATTATCAATTCCTCGCTGCAAGACTTGCTGTTTTTCATTTACGTAAAAAAGCTTTTGGCCAATTTGAGCCACCGAAGTTAGTTGATCAAGTCACTCGCTTGGTTGAACTTGGCAAATACGATAAGCATATTTTAGAAGATTACACGTCAGAAGAATTAACCATTTTAGATGGTTATATTGACCACTGGCGCGATATGAACTTTTCTTATGCTGCAGTTAAACAGCTTGAAGGCAAATACCTAGTTCAAAACCGGGTCACTAACGAAATTTATGAAAGTGCTCAGTTCCTGTATATTTTAGTGGCAGCTTGTTTATTTGCGCGTTACCCAAAAGACACCCGTTTAGATTACATCAAACGTTTTTATGACGCGGCTTCAACATTTAAGATTTCTTTACCAACCCCAATTATGGCAGGTGTACGTACTCCGACACGTCAATTTAGCTCATGTGTATTAATTGAATGTGACGACAGCCTTGACTCTATCAATGCGACCGCATCTTCAATTGTAAAATACGTTAGTCAACGCGCAGGTATTGGGATCAATGCCGGTCGTATCCGTGCATTAGGTAGCCCTATTCGCGGTGGTGAAGCATTCCATACCGGTTGCTTACCATTTTACAAATACTTTCAAACAGCGGTTAAATCGTGCTCTCAAGGCGGCGTACGTGGTGGTGCAGCTACCCTATTCTACCCGTTATGGCATTTAGAAGTTGAATCGTTACTGGTACTTAAAAATAACCGTGGTGTTGAAGACAACCGTGTTCGCCATCTTGATTACGGTGTACAGCTAAACAAATTGATGTACCAACGTTTAATCAAAGGTCAAAACATCAGCCTATTCAGCCCATCTGATGTGCCAGGTTTATACGACGCTTTCTTCGCTGATCAAGACGAATTTGAACGTCTATACCTTCAGTATGAAGCTGACTTAAGCATTCGTCGTAAAGAGATTAAAGCAGTTGAATTATTTTCATTGATGATGCAAGAGCGTGCATCAACAGGCCGAATCTACATTCAAAATGTTGATCACAGCAATACTCACAGCCCATTTGATCCGCAAGTTGCGCCAATTAAGCAATCAAACCTTTGTTTAGAAATCGCCTTGCCAACTAAACCGTTGAAGAATATTGATGATCCAAATGGTGAGATTGCCCTTTGTACATTATCAGCATTAAACCTTGGTGCTATCAAAGATTTATCAGAGCTAGAACCATTAGCTGACTTAGCAGTACGTGCATTAGATAACTTGCTTGATTATCAAGATTACCCAATCATTTCAGCGCAACTTGGTTCTATGAATCGTCGTACTCTAGGCATAGGTGTGATTAACTTCGCTAATTACCTTGCTAAGAATGGCATGAAATATTCTGATGGCTCAGGTAATAACTTGACCCATAAAACCTTTGAAGCAATTCAATTTTACTTATTGAAAGCATCAAACAATTTAGCAAAAGAGCAAGGCGCATGTCCTTTGTTCAATGAAACAACGTACGCTCAAGGTATTTTACCCATTGATACCTATAAACGTGACTTGGATAAAATTTGTGACGAGCCATTACACATGGATTGGGAAGGTTTACGTGCCGATATTAAACAGCACGGCCTGCGTAACTCCACTCTTTCGGCATTAATGCCGTCTGAAACATCATCGCAAATTTCTAATGCAACCAATGGCATTGAACCACCACGTGGCCTGATCAGTGTTAAAGCCAGTAAAGATGGTCAATTAAAGCAAGTTGTACCTGACTTTGATGAACTTAAAGATAAGTATGAATTACTTTGGAATATGCCAAATAATGAGGGTTACTTACAGTTAGTCGGTTTGATGCAGAAGTTTGTGGACCAAGCAATCTCATCAAATACCAATTACGACCCGACACGATTTGATAATCAAAAAGTGCCTATGCAAACCTTACTGAAAGATTTGCTCACCGCTTATAAGCTTGGGGTTAAGACCCTTTACTATCACAACACCCGTGATGGTGCATCGGATCAGTTTGATGACATCACAGTCGTTGAAAAAGAAGACGATGGTTGTGCAAGCGGCGCTTGTAAGATTTAATCACTAATTAGCATATCAACGCGGGGAGTTTTCCCCGCTTTTTTGGGATATAAAAATGGCTTACTCTACTTTCTGTCAAACTCCGAACAACCCAATGTATGAACCTATGTTCATGGGACAACCCGTTAACGTTGCACGTTACGATCAACAAAAATATGAAGTGTTCGAAAAATTAATTGAAAAACAATTATCCTTTTTCTGGCGTCCGGAAGAAGTAGATGTAAGTAAAGATAAAATCGACTATCAAAGTTTACCTGAGCATGAAAAGCATATTTTTATCTCAAACCTCAAATACCAAACCTTACTTGATTCAATTCAAGGCCGCTCACCAAACGTAGCATTATTGCCATTAGTGTCGTTACCTGAGCTTGAAACTTGGATTGAAACTTGGTCTTTCTCTGAAACTATTCACTCTCGTTCATATACCCATATTATTCGTAATATTGTTAATGATCCTTCAGTAGTTTTTGATGACATCGTCGTCAACCAAGAAATCTTAAAACGGGCCGGTGATATCGCTCAATATTATGATGACTTGATTGAATTAACCCAAGTGATGAATCTACACGGACAAGGCACGCACCTCATCAACGGTAAAGAAATTACCGTTAATAGCCGTATTCTTAAAAAATCATTGTATTTATGCATGATGTCAGTCAACGCATTAGAAGCAATTCGTTTTTATGTTAGCTTTGCATGTTCATTTGCTTTTGCTGAACGTAACTTAATGGAAGGCAATGCAAAAATTATTCGTTTGATTGCCCGTGATGAAGCATTACACCTTAATAGTACTCAGCATATTTTAAATATTATGCAAGGTGGAAAAGACGATCCTGAAATGGGTGAAATTGCGGCTGAATGTGAGCAAGAAGCCTATGACATCTTTTATAAAGCTGCAGAACAAGAAAAGCAGTGGGCACAGTACTTATTTAAAGACGGTTCAATGATTGGCTTAAATGAACAGATTTTATGTCAGTACGTTGAATATATTACTAACCAGCGCATGAAAGCGGTTAATTTAAAACAGCCTTATGCTGAGCAAACTAATCCACTTCCTTGGATGAAAAACTGGCTTGAAAGTGATGCGGTACAAGTTGCCCCACAAGAAGTAGAAGTCTCTTCTTACTTAGTAGGACAAATTGATTCAGCTGTTGATAGCGATGAGTTTTTAGATTTTGACCTATAATAGACATTTAAAAAAAGCCCCCATTGTGAGCTTAAATGGGGAACCTGTGTTGCTGTTTAATCAACAGCAACACACGCTTTTAGAAGTATTAGAAATAAAAAAAGTCAACGTCTTCTCTGAATGTCGACGTGGTTTTTGTGGTGCCTGTAAAACCAAAATCATTAGTGGTAAGGTGAGCTATATCACTGAGCCACTTGTTGAGTTAGAAGCTGATGAATGCCTGCCATGTTGCTGCGTACCCGATAGCAATATTGATTTAGATCTCACCACAGATGAACCCAGTAATATTTACGTTCAACAACGCAGACATCTATTAGTGACTGAGTAATATCACTAATTAACGCTAAGTCATGACCTGACTTTTAGTAATAGCATCTTTGATAGACATAAAAATTGAATTATATTCTTTCTTTTTTAGCTGCGATGAACATTTTTTCCACCTCACCAAACATCCAGTTCATTATGTGTCCCGCACCTTTATCCCGTCGCTTCACTAATCCCATTTCAATGGTGAGTGAATCCGATATGTGATAACAGCTTAACTCAATTATCTCGCCTGTATACCAATCTGAATGGGCAATATGCTCCGGTACTAAGGCCCAACCTAAACCACGGGCAACGAGAGAAGTAATATAATAATAGCTGTCCACGTGCCAACAATTAGCTGAGATAGGTTTACCTGTGGTTTCTAAGTCACAAATAACAAATTGTTTATACATGTTTAACTGTGAAATATTTGGCACTGGTATTGACGCTAACGGATGTTTCGGTGCAACAATTAGAGATTGATGAAAACTATCAATGGTAAAGAACTCTAAACTGTCACTCAGTTGTTCACCCAAGAACAAAATACCTAAATCAGCCTTTCCTATTTCAACCCACTGTGCAATATCGTCTCGGGTTCCATTTAAGATAGTCAGTTTTAATAATGGAAATTGGTGAGCGGTTTTATCAAAAAAATCTTCGAAAATAGAGATAGGTACAGCTTCGTCAATAGCGATTGTTAGCGACAATTCATCATCAGTCATTACCGACATAGCTCTAGCGTTTAAACGCTCACATTGTGCTATAACGGCATTGGCTTCAATATACATTTGTTCGCCCTGCTCTGTCAGCACAGGTAAACGCCCAGATCTATCAAATAATTTAAAACCTAAATCAATTTCCAAGTTAGCTATAGCACTGCTTATCCTTGACTGCGCTTTTCCTAAAGAACGGGCAGCAGCAGAAAATGAACCTAAATTCACGGCAGTAACAAATGCTTGTAATTGCTCTATAGACCAATTCATATTCATACTCTTAATTGAATCATTAACAATCTATCCGTTTAGCGGATAGTAACCAACTTTAGTCTATCTTATATGGTGCGATAATGATGCTTCATTCTCAACAAGCCTTAAAAAATGTCGTTAATCATATCTCAAAAAGTTAACCCTAATAATGTGAAGCAACATTATTGGAAATATGCCATTCCATCGATTAGCGCAATGCTAGTCAGTGGCTTATATCAAATCATCGACGGTATCTTCGTTGGCCATTACATTGGTTTCGAGGGGCTTGCTGGGATCAACCTCGCTTGGCCAATTATCAGCGGTATTATTGGTGTTGGCATGATGATAGGCATGGGTGCAGGCAGCTTATTATCGATCAGCCGTGGCGAGAATAACCCTATAAAATCAAAACGCATTTTAAATAATGCCATCGCCCTGCTCATTGGCTTTAGCATAATGGCTGCGCTGTTCATTCAATTTTTTGCTAAAGACTTATTGTTATTACAAAAAGCTGAAGGTGAGAACTTATCTATGGCAATGGCCTATATAGACGTTTTTGTTTATGGCGCATTTTTTACAACCGCGGCTACTGCAATACCACTGTTAATTCGTAATGATGAAAACCCGGCTATCGCGACACAACTTATGGTGCTAGGTGCCTGTGTAAATATCATATTGGATTACCTGCTGATTGTCCTTTACCCAATGGGCTTGCATGGTGCTGCGTTGGCTACCATGATTTCTCAAACCTTAGTCGTGATATTAGGCGGCTGTTATTTTATGTCGAGTAAATCGAATACTAAATTACAATTTTCTTTGAATGTCATTAACGTTAAGACTATGGGTTCTATAATGGCATTAGGCTTATCCAGTTTGTTTATGTTCATGTATTTTAGCTTTATTATTGCCTTACATAACTACTCATTCATGGTTTACGGCTCGGCTGTGCATGTCGCCGCCTTCGCGATTATCGGCTATATCGCCACAATGTTTTATCTCATAGCAGAAGGGATTGCTGGGGGTATGCAGCCACCGGTAAGTTATTATTACGGCAAAAAACAAATAGCCAACATCAAAACAACGGTGATTCTTGCGACAAAAGTCGTTTGTATTTTCGCACTGTTATTGGTTGTAGTATTAAACTTGTTTCCTAGCAATGTGCTGCAGCTGTTCAGTCATGGCGATGGCGCATTAATGGCTGAAGCTTTAATCGGAATTCGATTACATCTGTTTGCGTTAATCTTGGACGGTATTATCTTTGTGGCCACAGTGTATTTTATGGCCGTTAATCAAGGCCGTAAATCCTTAACCATTTCGATAAGTAATATGCTGATCCAACTTCCATTTTTGATGCTTTTGCCGTTGATGATTGGGGTCAATGGTATTTGGCTGGCTGTGCCACTTTCCAATATAAGCTTATGTCTTTTACTGATGCCGATGGTATTTAATGAACTAAAACGCATTAAAAAGATCGACGAACAACACCAGCCTGTAGCGGTAGTACAGCAAAGTCCCCAAACAACGAGTGTGCACGCGTAAGCGCTGTGCAAATATACAAAAGGACTGCAAATGCAGTCCTTTTTAGTTTATTCGATTGTAGACTGTAGGCCTAAATCATTAAGGGCTTAACCGTAGGTGTAACTTGCACCAAGGCCTAATGGGAAACCAATTGACCAATAGATCAATAACCAAGCGCTCCAAATAGACAACAATGCCAAGCTAAATGGCAGCATCATAGAAATTAACGTACCAATGCCTATGCCTTTCACATAACGTTGACAGTAAACTACCACCAACGGGAAGTATGGCATCAATGGGGTAATGATATTAGAGCTTGAATCGCCCACTCGGTAAGCGGCTTGGGATAAATCTGGGCTAATATTGAGCTGCATCAACATAGGAACCAGTACCGGCCCAATCAGTGCCCATTTAGCCGACGATGAACCAACAAATAGGTTAACGAAACCAACTAAAATCACCATGCCAATAACGGTAACTTCAGCAGGCAAGTTCATGGCTTTTAAGCCGCCTGCGCCTTCTACCGCAATTAACGCACCAAGGTTTGACGCTGAAAATGCAGCGACAAACTGGGCACAGAAAAACGCCATTACAATATAGTGCGCCATGCCACTCATTGATTTTGACATCGCCTGCACCACATCGGCTGAACTTTTAAAGGTGCCAGTCATAAAGCCATAAACCAAACCTGGCAATACAAAGAAGATAAAGATTAACGGCACAATTGATTGCATCAATGGCGCACTAAAACTGGTTAACGAACCACTAGCATCGCGTAAGGTTGATGTTTCAGGAATAGTTAATGAGAAAAAGCCAACTATCGCGGCCAACATCACCGCCGATGCCACTCTAAATGCATTTATTTCTTTAGAAGTAACCTCTTCCATTGCTGGTAAATCAACTTCTTCACGCTTTACTTTATGGCTACGATTAAGTCTTGGCTCAAGAATTTTATCGGTTAAATACCAAATTGTTAAGGTAATTGGGATACATGATGAAGCTGCAAAGAACCAATTATTGAGTGGGTTGACTTGAATATCAGGATCGACAATTTGCGCTGCCGACTGAGTAAAGCTTTGTAATAGTGGGTCAATTCCTGAGGGAATAAAGTTGGCGCAAAAACCGCCTGATACCCCTGCAAACGCCGCGGCAATACCAGCTAATGGATGGCGACCAACAGTAAAAAATATCACCCCAGCAAGTGGGATAACGACCACATAACCCGCATCAGTTGCGGTATGAGAAATAATCCCCACTAACACAACCGCTGGTGTTAAAAACTTTGCCGGGGTTATTTTTAGCATTTGCTTCAGCGCGGTATTGATAAAACCCGATTGCTCTGCAACGCCGACACCTAACATGGCAACAAGGACCACCCCTAATGGGGCAAACGCGGTAAAGGTAGACACCATAGAGGTTAAAAAGTGCGTTAATGCTTCAGCGCTAAGCAAATTATTAACCACGATTGGACTATCGGTTCTTGGATCAATTGCCTCAAAACTTACCCCAGACAATAAAGCTGAAATTCCCCATACTGCAAACATCAAAATTAAGAATAGCATTGCAGGATCTGGTAATTTATTACCCACTCGCTCAATACCATCTAATGCTCTTCCTAAAAAGCCGGGTGCTTTTTCTGAAGACTCACTTGTAGTTGTCATTTTAGCCCTACCTTCATTGATACCTTAATCCATTAGCAAAGCATAAATGCCATCAACATTTATCGCTAGTGGATAGAGGTTATATCTATTTTTGAATTTTTGTATTTTTCAGTTTATTAAACCAACCTTTAAGCAAACTTAAAAAAAGAGCCACAATGCTTATAAAAAAAGCATCAAACACAATATTCAGAACTTTATTCCGCAGTTTAGATATATTGACAATTACAGCACTACTAAAAAAACAGACAAACCCAAGGTGGCAACATAACAAACAACCCATTAACATCAGTAACTTGCGGTATTTTTTATTATAAAAACACTCATCACTCAGGGTCTAAATCTGTTAACCTTTAATAAAAATAGTTACTATAAAATGAGTTATTGAGGGCACATGAGTCAATCAAAAGACAAATACAGTATTAATAATACTGACTACGAAGTGGGACAAGATAATATCCAGAAATGGGGTTTTGATATCCACAATCCTGTTTTTGGTATCAGTGCAGGCTTAATCGCTGTTTTTCTAATTGCATTACTTTCAGTCGATGCAAGCACTGCAAAAGCAGCACTCGATGGCGTTAAATGGAAAATAATCAATAATTTTGATGTGCTTTTCATGTGGTCTGCAAACTTTTTCTTACTATTTTGTATCGCCTTAATTATTTCTCCCTTTAGAAAAATCCGCCTTGGTGGCAATGACGCAGTACCCGAATATTCCATATTTTCATGGATGGCGATGCTATTTGCAGCAGGAATGGGCATTGGGCTGATGTTTTGGGGCTTAGCAGAACCTGCAGCTCATTATACTGGTTGGTTTGAAACGCCCGGTGGTGTCGAGCCATTTACTGATGAAGCCATTAAAGCTTCTCTAGGTGCTACCATGTTCCATTGGGGTCTACACCCATGGGCAATATATGCGGTAGTAGCATTATCAATGGCCTTCTTCACATTCAATAAAGGCTTACCCCTGTCTATGCGCTCTGCGTTCTACCCTATTTTAGGTGATAGAACTTGGGGTTGGTTTGGTCATATCATTGATATATTGGCAGTGCTTGCCACTCTGTTTGGTTTAGCAACATCACTAGGCTTGGGCGCTCAACAAGCTGCCAGTGGTATAAGTCATGTATTTGGGATCAGTAATGGCATTTCAACTCAACTTATTATTGTTGCATTTGTTACTTCATTAGCCATATTTTCAGTGATTCGCGGTATGCACGGCGGCGTTAAAGTTCTCAGCAATATTAATTTACTGGCAGCTTTTGCTTTATTGTTATTTATCATAATAATGACTTTTTCCGTCACTCTGACCTATTTACCGATTACTATCATGGGCTATATTGAAAATATTATTCCATTAAGCAATCCACATGGTCGAGAAGACGAAGCTTGGATGCATGGCTGGACAGTATTTTACTGGGCGTGGTGGATATCTTGGTCACCATGTGTGGGGATGTTTATTGCACGTATTTCTCGCGGTAGAACAGTAAAAGAATTCCTACTTGGCGTACTATTGATACCAACAGCGATTACTATTTTTTGGATGGCAACATTTGGCGGCAATGCTATTGATCAAATCATCAATCAAGTCGGTGAATTAGGTGCCAATGGGCTAACAGATATCACGCTAGCGTTATTTCAGGCTTTTGACGTAATGCCAATGACTTCGATAATTTCGATTCTTTCAATCATATTGATCATGGTGTTCTTTATTACTTCATCTGACTCGGCTTCACTGGTCATAGACAGTATTACATCCGGTGGTAAGATTGATGCACCAGTGCCACAACGTATCTTTTGGGCAACCACAGAAGGCGCTATTGCAGCGGTATTATTGTATGTTGGTGGTACAGAAGCGATACAAGCCCTTCAAGCGGGCGCTATATCCACAGGACTCCCTTTCACCATTATCTTACTGACAATGTGTGTAAGCTTAACAATGGGTTTGAAATCGGAAATGGATATTAACCAGAAAAACTACGCTAAGTAATAATTGTAGTTCTAATTAAAATTCCATTAAGTAGAATATAAAACCAGCAAAATACTATTAAAAATAGATTTGCTGGTTTTTTTTGCATTAAAGCTGACTATTATTTCACCGGTTAAGGTTTTTCGACATTAACGCCTTTACTACTTGCTCGAGTAATAAAAAACTTCATTGATACATCGCCAGTATTAAATATGCCGTGTAAGTCCCAGGGGGAAACATACAATACATCGCCAGTTTTTGCAGGTGTTTCCACGCCGTTTAACGTCCAAATACCCGAGCCTTCTACAATGTATAAATACTCCTCTTCAGCATGTTGGTGAGGCGGATGAATTTCGTTGTTAGGTTCTATAATTGCCAAACCCACAATTGTATCCTTGGTGCCTATTGTTTCGCCGTAAAAATAGGTGTAGAAATCACTACCATCGTAAGCTGTCTTATGGGTGTTTTCAAAGTTAACAATACTAGATTGAATATGACTATTTGATTCATTATTTATAGCGTTAGTTTCATTCGAATCTGTATTTTTTACAAAGGCACACGACGTCAGAAAAGTTATAGATATCGAAATAATTAAGTAAAATCCCGATACTTTTGCCATTTTTGACAGATTATTTTTCATAGCTTGTTCCTTATCGTAAATAAATTGCCAACTTTAACTTAAGCACTTTCATAAAAAAGTACTCAGCCGGCTACCTATTTATCTGATCCAATAGCCCCTTCACCAACTTGTTAAATTTTCAGGTATTAATATAACCAGAGACACATATATTCTTATCTGTGATTCAGATTAACTTATCAATTTTAGGTATATTGCATTGTCATTATTAAGCTATTTATCATTATTAAAAATAGCATCGAGCTTAATACGTTCAACTGAATTTAATTCGGGTGATCCACCCTGCATACCAGAACCTGAGGCAATCCATAGGTAGCCATTTGCTTCGATAACACCACTCCCGTGTCTTCCTTGAATTAAAGAAGGCTTTTTAAGCCATTGTTTTGATTGGCTATCAAATAAGTGAACTTCTTCATGAGCTTTATTGGGATCGGCACTTTCTCCCCCGACTACTATCAATTTATTTTGATGAGCGAATATTGCAATGCCAGCTCGTGGGATTGGTAATTCGTTTCGCACTACTTGCCATTGATTAGTCTCGATATTAAATACATCAAGTTTGCCTTCAACTAACTCAAAGACTTGATTGTGCTTGCCTAGAGTTCTTCGTCCCCCTGCAACATAAATATGATTATTTATTAGCGCAGCTTGAGCATGGTCTCGCGCGTGTGGGGCATCATTTAGAATAGTCCAGGTATTGGTCATAAAGTCATAGCGATCAACCCAGTTAACATTGCCATCTAGGTGACCGTTAGTAATACCGCCAATAAGGTAAAGGGAATCGTTTTTAACAACAGCAACGGCACTACCTCTTAACCTTGCTGGTGGAATAGCAGGACCTTTTTCCCATTTGTTTTCATTGGGGTAAAAATAATAAATATTTTCAACTGGCGTCTCAGCGGGATAAGCTCCAGTTAACGCCCCTGCAATAACAATTTTGTTTTTCCATACACTTGGTTGAAAGTGATGTAGCTCTATGGGGGATTCTTGTAAAGGGCGCCAAATTAACAAATTAGGGTCAAACTCATCAACGGCTTTTATTCCTCTGCCACCAATTAAATAACCCTTATCTTCAAATTTGATAAAGCCCGCTTCGTGGCGTGCAGAGAAAGAGTTCGACGTTGCTATTTGCTGCCAAGTGGTTGTGGCTGTTGCGTTAAGTACAACAAATAGTGAAACAAATAGTGAAACAAACAAGGCCACCAAAGATTTAACCATTGAAAAATCTACTCTTTATTGCCTTAAACTAATGTATTTAGACTGGAGTGTTATGCTTAATGCGGTCACCTAATTAGATGTGAATTTTCAAAGCTCTAGTGGTCAAAAAATATTGGCAAACCTCAGCAAGATTAGCAATCTATACATTGGTACCCCTCCTTTAAACATTAAATAATTAGCGACTTACTTAGCAGAACTACAATGTGTCACCTATGCTTTAGATAATCTGAATATAAATCTGTAGGTTGTACATGACTGTGAGAAAAAGCATCCCCAAGGTTGCCGATACTGTTTTAGTTGATGGTCATTACATAGTTGAGCAACGATCTTATGTTGAGCGCCGCAAAAACAAATCGGCTATCGTTCGTTATGACCGCAGAAAACAGCGAGACCCACGTTTACCGCAATTTAAATCTATTGACGAGGTGGTGTGACTTCAATAGCCGATAGGTCTAAATAATCATTTCAACAACCATCCTCTAAAGACCAAATACCATGTCACCAAATCAAATTATCATTGTCATAATCTTATTCGTTACTATGGCGCTTTTTTTATGGGGGCGCTGGCGTCATGACTTAGTCGCTATGTCTGCCTTGCTTGTTTGTGTATTCACAGGTCTAGTCCCAAGCAGTGAAGCTTTTACAAGTTTCAGTCACCCAGCAGTCATCACTGTGGCCGGTGTGCTGGTATTAGGCTATGGCCTGCAACGCTCCGGTGCTGTCGATATATTGGCAAAGTACTTATTACCAGCTCAAGCGGGACCAACCTTGAGTATACTGGCGCTGATCAGTTTGGCGGCCTTGCTATCAGGGTTTATGAATAATGTAGGCGCCCTTGCATTACTAATGCCTATTGCGATTCAAATGGCTGCTAAATATGACTTACCTGCAGGGAAAGTATTAATGCCACTGGCATTTGGTTCAATTTTAGGCGGGATGACAACTTTAATTGGTACGCCAACAAATATCGTCGTTTCTGGATTTCGTGAATCCAGCGGATTAGGTAGTTTTACCATGTTTGACTTTTCGCCAGTAGGTGTTTGTATTGCTCTGGCTGGAATCGTGTTTGTCGGTTTATTTGGCTGGCATATCGTACCCAGTCGCAAACAATCTTCATCTGGCAGTTTTGATACCGGTAATTACTTCTGTGAAGTTAATATTGTGGCTGGCAGTATTGCTGAAAAAATGAATCTGCGAGAAGTAGATAAATTGCTTGATGAGGCCGATGCTCAAATTATCAGCATGATCCGTCGCGAGGTACACCTCACGGCCCCAAATCCAAATAGAGTGCTACAAATTGGTGATATCCTGATCATAGAAGTCGAACCGGAATCTATCCCTAAAGCACTTTCTAGCCTAGGGCTAGAACTTGAACCAGAAAGCGCTATTACAGAAGAAGCGCAAACTGTAGCAGTGGTTGAAACTAAACTGCAAAAAAAAGGCGACGAATCAACACCAGAATCTGCTAAAGATGATGATAATGACACAAGTAAGCCTGCAGAAATTATCATGCAGGAGCTAGTCGTAATGCCAGGCACCACAATAGTTAATCGCTCGGTATCCGATATTGAATTACGTAACCGCTATGGTATCAATTTACTCGCCATTTCTCGCCAAGGCCACCGCTCAGTAAAACGTTTACGATCTACCCCGATAAAAGCCGGTGACGTATTATTACTTCAAGGTGATCCTGAATCTGTATCAGGTTTTGCATCTCAGTACGGCTGTTTACCTTTAGCTGCACGCGATATCCGAGTACCTAAAAAAGGACAGGCACTGACGGCTTCAATCATCATGGTGTTGACGCTTGTCGCCGTCGCTTTTGGGCTATTACCCGCTGCTGTTGCATTCGTGGCTGGTGCTCTGGCTTTTACGCTGTTTGGTATTGTACCCGTTCGCGCTATTTATACGTCAATCGACTGGCCCGTGATAGTGCTACTCGCAGCCTTATTACCTGTGGCGAATGCCATGTATACCACAGGTACCGCCGATTTAATCGCCCAGTTTTTACTTGATAATATTGCCCAGAGCCATGCAATAGGCGCATTAGTTTTGGTCTTAGTGGTGACCATGTTTTTATCTGATTTAATGAATAATGTGGCAACTGCAGCAGTCATGTGCCCGATCGGGATCAGTACTGCAGCCCAACTTGGGGTTAACCCTGATACATTCTTAATGGCCATAGCGATTGGGGCATCATGCGCGTTTTTAACGCCAATAGGTCATCAAAACAATACCCTGATCCTCGGTCCTGGTGGGTTTCGCTTTGGGGATTATTGGCGACTGGGTTTATTACTTGAACTTATTGTGGTGTCAGTGAGCATACCTATGCTGCTATGGGTGTGGCCATTTTAATCAACATTGCTGAATTTCTAATAGCTTCCACATAATGCATTCACAAGCTATATTTTATATCGCTTGTGATCAGCAATGGGCTTTTTAATAATCAGTTTTGACGTTTTGCCTTTAATCTTACCAAGGCAACACTTGACCGTTTGAATGTTTAAATACGCCAGTTTGACTCATATCAAGTTGCGTTATTAAACCTACAATACGCGCAGCTGATTCAGTTGCTGATATATCACCGCCATGATTTACCATATCTGTTTGTACATAACCTGGGTGATATATACCGACCGCAACCTCTTTTGATGCTAAGTCATGACTTAACGACATTGATGCAGCATTTAAAGCAGCCTTTGACATACGGTAACCATAACGACCACCTGAGGTATTATCTTCGATAGAGCCCATTCTTGAGGTTATCATCGCAACTTTACCACCAACATTTAGTTGTGATTGTAGCGCAGCAACAATACGCAACGGAGCCAGTGCGTTTACTTCAAACTGCTGGCGAATCGTATCTATGTTCAGATGAGCTAACTGCTCATCACGTAAAATACCCGCATTGCACACCAGTACGTCAATTAACACACCAGCAAGTGAGGTTTTCATATTATGAATCCCCTCATCGGTAGCCACATCAATTTGAGTAATTACATTAATGCCCAATTCGTCGAGCTCATCTGAAGTATGACGACACAAACCAAAGACTTTATCGCCTTGCTGCTTAAATAATTTTGCGAGAGCTAAACCAATTCCTCGGTTTGCACCCGTAATAACAACGTTTTTTGACATAGGATAATCCTTAAACACTGAGCTCTGCATTGAAACAAACCTCAATAAGTAAACTTAGTAATTATATTTAATACAAATAGTGAATATTATCAGTAAACAAAAAAACCTAGCAAATTGCTAGGTTTTTTAATTAATACTCACCTTAAGCTTAAATCGCCATGGCCAGCTCAGCGCCTTGTCTAATAGCGCGTTTAGCATCTAATTCAGCGGCAACATCAACACCACCAATAAGGTGAACTGGTAACCCTGACGCTTTCATCTCATCGACTAATGTGCGGTTAGACTCTTGCCCTGCACATAAGACTACATTATCAACCGCAAGAATTTCTGACTGCTCACCGACTTTAATATGTAACCCTTGTTGGTCAAACTTTTCATAGCTAACACCGGTTTTCATATTCACTTGATGCTGCTTTAAAACACTACGATGGATCCAGCCGGTTGTTTTACCTAAACCTTTACCCATTTTAGTGGTTTTACGTTGCAGTAAATACACATCGCGACTTGGGTTATGCTCTGATTCGTCAGTTAAACCGCCAGCATGTTGATAGCTTTTATCAATACCCCATTGCTTTAACCACTTTTCAGGCTGTAATGTTGATGATTCCTTCTCGCACAGGAAATGCGCCATATCAAAACCAATACCGCCAGCACCGATTAACGCAACTTTATCACCAATCTCTACTTCACCTTTTAGCACTTGCTGATAATCAACCACTTTAGGATCATCAAATCCCGGTAAGGATAACGCCCGTGGGACAACCCCAGAGGCAATAATCACTTCATCAAACTTTTCAGTGGCTAATACTGCTGCATCTAAACGGGTGTTTAATCGTAATTCGACATTATGCAGCTTCATTTGATTTTTGAAATAACGAATGGTTTCGTGAAACTCTTCTTTACCTGGAATTTTACGCGCTAAGTTAAATTGGCCGCCCACTTCGTCTTTAGCTTCAAACAATACTACTTCATGCCCACGTGAAGCGGCATATACAGAAAACGCCATTCCAGCAGGGCCTGCGCCCATAACCGCAAGACGTTTTTTACCTGTGGTTGGGGTAAAATTAATCTCAGTTTCATAACATGCACGTGGATTAACTAAACAGGTAGCACGTTTCATTGAGAAGGTATGATCTAAACACGCTTGGTTACAACCAATACAGGTATTGATTAATTCACTTTGATCAGCTGCCGCTTTATTAACAAATTCAGCATCGGCTAAGAAAGGCCGCGCCATTGATACCATGTCAGCCTGACCCGATGCGATAATTGATTCACCAATTTCAGGGGTATTAATACGGTTAGTCGCAATTAATGGCACATTAACTTCTGATTTGAGTTTTTCAGTCACCCATGCAAAAGCGCCGCGCGGCACACTGGTGGCAATGGTAGGTACACGTGCTTCATGCCAACCGATGCCGGTATTGATGATGCTCACACCAGCACTTTCTAGCCATTTAGCCAGTTGCACTACTTCATCCCAGCTTGAGCCATTGTCGACTAAATCAAGCATAGAAAGCCTGAATATTATGATAAAATCGCTACCGACTTTGGCACGAATAGCATTAACAATTTCAACGGGGAATTTAGCACGCTGAGTAAAGTCACCGCCCCACTCGTCGGTACGTTTATTGGTACGCGAACTGATAAACTGATTAATTAAATAGCCTTCTGAGCCCATTACTTCAACACCGTCATAGCCCGCTTTTTTTGCAAGCGCAGCGCTAGATGCATAATCTTTAATGGTATTACGCACTTGTCTTGATGACATTGCTGACGGCGTAAAAGGGGTAATAGGTGATTTTATTTTGCTTGGCGCTAATGAAAATGGATGGTAGCTATAACGGCCTGCATGTAGAATTTGCATACAGATTTTGCCATCCGCTTCATGGACTGCATCGGTAACAATTTTATGTTTGCTTACTTGCCAAGGAAAACTTAATTGGCATGCATGAGGCGCTAGCCGACCTCTGAAATTTGGCGCTATGCCACCGGTGACAATTAAGCCACAGCCACCTGCTGCACGTTCTTTATAAAATGCAGCTAGTTTCTCAAATCCGCCCTTTTCTTCTTCTAGACCCGTATGCATTGAACCCATCAATACACGGTTTTTTAACTTGGTGAAGCCTAGATCTAAGGGTTCTAATAAATGTGGAAACGACATTCAAACATCCTTTTTAAACAAGTGATTTAAACTAGCATACAACGACATAATCATAAGCTCAATCATTTAGCGTAGCTATTGTTAAAAACCGTTACAATTCAATTTCCCAAAATCACTCAAGATCAGTTAGCATTACACTATTAGAATGTTACAGGAGTGGCTAATGTCCGCTAAACCCTCATTAATTAAGAGATTCTTTGGATTTATTTGGAAAACCATCAACGGTATTCGTAAATTAATCCTCAATATCATTTTCTTCGGCATCATTGCCATGATCATTATGGCTATGACATCTGAAGAAGAAATCACCATTGAAGATCAATCTGCCTTAGTCTTAAACCTATCTGGCAGCATTGTGGATCAAAAACGTCATGTTGACCCGATTGAAGCGATATTTAAACAAAGTAACACTGATGATCCGGAAGCAGAAATACTTTTAGCCGACATTCTTTACGTCATTGAAAATGCCACTCATGACAAACGTATTAATAGCATCGTATTGAAAATGGGCAATTTACGTAGTGGTGGGATCAGTAAAATGACCGCCATTGGTGATGCCTTAAACAAGTTTAAAGAAGCGGGTAAAACCGTGGTTGCTGTTGGCAATTCATACGAGCAAAATCAATACTTCCTGGCAAGTTATGCGAATACCATTTATCTCAACCATAAAGGTGGCGTGTCACTTGAAGGCCTTAGCAGCTACCGTATGTTCTTTAAAACCGCACTTGAGAAAATGAACATCAGCACCCATGTATTTAGAGTCGGCACTTTCAAATCAGCGGTCGAACCCTTTATCCGTGATGATATGTCAGCGCCGGCAAAAGAAGCCAGCAACGCCCTGCTTACTGACTTATGGCAAAACTTTGAAACAACCATTGCCACTAACCGTCAAATTGCGACCGAGAATATCGTATTAAACCCACAAACCTACCTAGCGGAACTTGATAGTGTTAACGGTGACTCAGCTCAATTAGCGATAAAAATGAATTGGGTTGATGAATTAGTCTCAGATGAGTCATTTAGACTCGCCATGCTTAAAACCGTAGGTCAAGAAGCCAATGGCGACTCATACAAGCAAATCTCTTTTTCTAAATATTTTAATTTAGTACAGCCAATTCCTTCACTGATAGAACAAGAATCTGTCGGCATTGTGGTCGCCAAAGGTAATATCCTCAATGGCAAACAACAAGCGGGACAAATTGGTGGCGAGAGCACTTCAGCACTATTAAAGAAAGCCCGCTTTGATAACAAAGTTAAAGCAGTCGTGCTACGTGTCGACACCCCAGGTGGGAGTGCATTTGCTTCTGAAAAAATTAGACAAGAAGTCATTGCCCTTAAACAGGCTGGTAAACCCGTAGTGGTCAGTATGGGTAGCCTAGCGGCATCTGGCGGTTATTGGATTTCAGCAAGTGCTGATTACATTTATGCCACTCCAACTACCCTCACTGGTTCTATCGGGATCTTTGGCATGTTTGCCACCTTTGAAAAAGTCTTGTCCAATTGGGGCATTAACTCAGATGGTGTGTCGACCTCGCAATGGGCTGGTATTTCGGCGACCCGTGAGTTAGACCCAAATATTTCTGCTGTCATACAACGCCATATTGAACACGGCTATCATGAATTTATCTCGTTAGTTGCCACTGAACGAAACATGTCGTTAGAACAAGTAGACCGCATTGCCCAAGGCCGTGTTTGGTCTGGCACCCGCGCCGTTGAACTGGGGTTGGTTGACGAACTTGGCGATATGGATAGCGCCATTGCTAAAGCGGCTGAAATGGCTGAAATGGTAAAGTTTGATACTAAAGTCATCGAGCAAGAGCTCACAACCGAGCAAATCTTCATGCAAAAAATGCTCGCATCTGCTGCAACATATTTACCTGTAGCAACCACACAGTCACCTATGGTTGAACAATTTATGGGTCAATGGCGCACTGTTGTTGAACAAATGACTCAGTTTGATGATCCCAATGGCCTATACATGTATTGCGAACTCTGCGATTACTAAGCTATTGTGATTGTTTAATCTTGTTAGGCATGAAGTCAGAATAAGATCAAATTGAATTATCTTCAAAAAAGCCCGTTATTCGGGCTTTTTTATTGGGTTTTATTCAGCTCAAGCCGTATAATTTGCAGATTATATAATTTAAGTGGTTGAGAATTCATTACAATGACAAAACGCTCCATATACGTTGCCTATACTGGCGGTACGATTGGTATGCGCAAAACCGATGATGGCTTTGCACCTGTGGCAGGATTTTTAACTGATTGTGTAAAGTCCATGCCAGAGTTTTACCATGAAGAAATGCCAACCTTTGTCATTAATGAATATTCACCATTGATTGATTCTTCAAACATGGCACCACCTGATTGGCAGCGCATCGCCAATGACATCAAAGCCAATTACCATAACTACGACGGCTTTGTGATCTTGCATGGCACTGACACCATGGCATACACGGCTTCTGCCTTGTCATTCATGTTACAAGGGCTATCCAAGCCTGTTATCGTAACCGGTTCGCAAATCCCATTAGCTCAGCTGCGCTCAGATGGGCAAACTAACCTGCTTAATTCACTGTATATTGCGGCGAATTATCCCGTCGCTGAAGTGTGTTTATTCTTTAATAATAAGTTGTTTAGGGGCAACCGCTCAACCAAAGCCCATGCTGATGGTTTTGATGCTTTCGCGTCACCTAACTTTCCTATATTGTTAGAAGCTGGGATCAAAATTAATTTACGTGCAGGTAAGATCACCGAGCCCACCACTAAGCCCTTAGAGGTGATTAACATCAGCCCGCAACCTGTAGGGGTGATCACCTTATACCCAGGTATTTCAACTGAGATTTTTAACAACATCTTAATGCAGCCAGTAAAAGCACTTATCTTACTGACCTTTGGTGTTGGGAATGCGCCTCAAGATAAAGCCTTATTAGATACCCTTAAACAAGCTGATGAACGTGGCATTGTAATTGTTAATCTAACCCAGTGTTTTCAAGGAAAGGTGAACATGGGGGGTTATGCGACGGGTAATGCATTAGCCAAAGCTGGAGTGATTAGCGGCTCAGATATGACCATTGAAGCAGCATTGGCTAAATTACATTATTTACTATCAAAAAATTTAACTTCAAATGAAGTAAAAATCGCAATGCAGCAAAACTTACTGGGTGAGCTAACTGAATAAATTTCTGAAAATAAATATGTAATGTACTTTAGAC